>JBFKMJ010000284.1:0-1753 GCA_041629915.1 Gallionella sp. | reverse complement strand
GCCTGCACGGCCAGTTGTTCGGGGGTGGAAAAAACGGCGCCGAGCGCGCCGGCGTTCACATAGGCTTGCGAGACGCCGATCAGCGGCACCTTGTAACGATAGCTGGTCAGCAGGATATTGCGCACGTTGTTGCTGCTGTAGATCTCGCTGTCGGGCACGACCAGCAGCACATCGCTGCTGTCCAGGATGGCTTCCAAGGCATCAAACAGGGTCTGGGGCGTGCCGACCGTTTTGGCATTAAGTGACATTCCAGCCGGCAAACGCGGAAGGGTGATGCGGCTATCCGGCGAATACAGCAGGCCGACGGTGTTGTGCCCGGGAAGTACCGCCCGGATAAAATTCAGCTGCCGCCTCCAAGGCTGGTCGAGATAGATGGCCGAAGTGCTTCCTGATCGTTGTTGCGCAGACTGCCTTTCGAGCAGCATTTCATAGCTCGCCCTGGGAATCATGACACCCAGCACGGGCACATCGGACCTGGCGACGGCAAGCTCCATGGCTTTCATGCCCACCGCAACAATCAGATCGGCACTAGCCTCTTTGCCCGGCTGTGATTCAATCACCACATCGGCCCCGCCTGCCGCAAGCGTCTGGTTGAGCGTGTCCGAGAATTGCCGGTAAGGCGCTGTGCTGTCGCTCATCACCAGATGCACGTTCAGTGTTGCCGCCTGAGCCAGCGCCGCCGGCAACACGAGTGTGCCGGCTAACAACAGAGTGGCGAATTGGCGGAACACGGCGGGCAGCTTCAGAACCTCAGTGTTCCGGTGAGAAAGGCGCGCCGCTTGTTTCTGGTTTGCGTGCTGTAGTCGAAATAATGGTCACTCAGCGCGTTCTGCACCACCAGGGCAATTTCGCCACCGCCAGATCCTTTTTCCCTGCTTTGCTTTGAGCCAAAGCGTTGCGCCAGCCGCAGGTCAAGATAGCGCGTCAGGGGTTGCAGGGTTCCCGCATCCAGTGAGCGCACCGGATCGATATGATAAAAACCCACGCCCAGTTGTGTCCCGCCATGAAAATCATGCGAGAACAGCAAACTACCGCTGTTCAACGGTACGGTCTCTGAGTATTTGCTTGCATAACTTGCCAGCGACGCATTGAGCGCGGCATTGAGCGCGGCATTGGTCGCCGCAGGGTAGCCTGCATAGGCATAACTCGCAGCGCGTGACGGGGTTGCACCGGCAGTCTGGTGCGAATAATTCACAATCAGTCTGCTGCGCGCGCCGAGCCGGAAATCAAGCGTGCTTTCCAGCCCGCTATAGTAGGCATTGAAATCGCTCTTGAAGCTTTTCGGCGTGACGACAGAAGGGAGATAAACAGCGGGATCGTAAACCGGATCCACCCAGATGATATCGCTGAGCTGGTCGTGAAAAATCCTGACATCGAGCGTCGAACCGTCCTCGTCCAGCTGTCCGATATAGCCGATTTCCCGGGAAACCGTCTTTTCCGGACTCAGCCCGCCAACCGCCGAAATGTTGTTCCATTTCCATGGCGCGGCTAACGAGACGGATTGACTCCCCAGTTCTTCCATCATTTCGGGGTTGCGGTAGGCCACCGAAACGCTGGCTCGCAGGGTATTGCGCGGGGTCAGGTGGTGGTTATACGAAATGCGCGGCGAAACACGGGTTTGTCCCAGCGCGTTTTTCTCCGCCATCGCGCCGATATCGACAAGGCTGGCCGGGGTGATGCGCCATTCGTCGTGCCCGAACAAGCGATACTCCCGCCACGCGGGCGAATCGCGCATCATGTTTGGCGCGGTTGC
>JBFKMJ010000283.1:0-1886 GCA_041629915.1 Gallionella sp. | reverse complement strand
GCGCCGGGCGTCGATTTCATGTTCGAACAGATCGAAGGCCTGAATGCCGAGGTTGCCGGGGAGAGTGTTCCGCACGCATGGAAGGCCGGCGCGCAGACAGTCCTGCTCAGAAGGCAACTGGAGTCCATGAGGGATGGCGGTGTCTGTGTAATCGGTGTTCCCAAGATGCCCTATCGTTGCCCGCCCGGGCCATATGAACGCGCCTGTCAAGTAGCGTTTTATCTGAAGAACAACAAGCCCAAATCCAAGGTGCTGATACTGGATGCCAATCCAGACATTGTTTCCAAGAAGGGACTGTTCAACGCAGCCTGGAAGGAATTGTATCCGGGCATGGTTGAATATCGCGCCAATGCCATGGTGACCAAGGTGAATGTGGCCGGGAAAACGGTCAGTACCGAATTCGATGATGTCAAGGCAGACGTGCTGAACGTCATTCCGCCGATGAAAGCGGGTGTCATAGCCGGTATGGCAGGTGTGGTCAATGTGGACAGCCGCTGGTGTGCGGTGGACTTCACCAATTACGAGTCCACGGCGCACAAGAATGTCCACGTTATCGGCGACTCGGTTTCGGCGGCGTTGCCCAAGTCCGGGTATATGGCGACTTCACAGGCCAAAATCTGTGCGGCGGCGGTTATCGAGTTGATGCAGGGACAGGCACCGGATCCGGCCCCGACCATTGCCAATACCTGTTACAGCATGGTGAGCGACAGCGAAGCCATGCACGTGGCTCACATGTACCGCTTCGATGCGGAAAAACAGGCCATGATCGCAGGGGAGGGCGGCGGCGTCTCGGCGAAGCGTTCCGAAGTCGAGGGATCGCTGGCTAATTACTGGCTCGAGAACGTTCTGGATGACGTGCTGATGTAATGATTTGAGAGGATAGCGAACATGCGCAACATGCCATTCATTTTTGTTTTGTTGCTGGGGTTCGTGGTTTCCCCGGCACTGGCAGCACCGCCAGTGCCGGGACTTTCCTACACCGGTATGAAGGTGCAGATTGCGCGTGTGCAGATCCAGCAGGGGATCAGTTTTGACGATGCCGTGGAATCCCTCAAGTTGCGAGCGAATCAGCATAACCTCAAATTTGTCGGCGCCAGCCCGCTCTACAAGGAGATCGAGGCATTGACCGGCAAGCCGGCCAGACGCATGGAGATATTCAGTTTTTGCGATGGGCTGGTGGCGCAGCAGATGATCGAGGGCGACCCACTGATGATTTCCTTCATGCCCTGCCGTATTTCTATGGTGGAAGACGAGAAGGGTGCGCGCTGGATCATTTCGATGATGATGGACAACGACATGGTCCGGAAGCTGCCGCCGGAAATACGCAAGAACGCCCAGCGCATCATGGATGCGATGAAAGACAGCATGCTGGCTGCCAGTAACGGTGATCTCTAGGGATTTCAGCCCGGGCAATAAAGCACATGCATAACCCTAGCGGGTTATCCGTTTTACCCTTCATGGGTATGGACGCTGGAGGGTTGTATCTTTCTATAATGCGCCTTGAGGTTCATTGCAAATGGATTTTTTGGTGGCAATCCGAATAACTTAATACACAAGAGGGAATGATGAATTTTGATAAAGAATTGAATGCGCGCGGCATGTCTTGCCCACTGCCTATTGTGAAAACCAAGAAGGCACTTAACGACATGGCCTCCGACCAGGTGCTCAAGGTGATTTCGACCGACGTAGGTTCCCTGAAAGACATGGCTGCATTTACCGAGCAGACCGGCAACCCGTTGCTGTCGACGGAAGAAGGAAATGGTGAATACATTTTCTATGTGAAGAAGAAATAACCCGGACGTTTCAGGTCAACCACCAAAGGGAAAAGCATGACTACCAAGAAAATGGCGATCATCGCCACCAAGGGAACGCTGGACATGGCGTAT
>JBFKMJ010000282.1:0-1893 GCA_041629915.1 Gallionella sp. | reverse complement strand
TACGACGAAGCCCTGTTACTGGATGTGGACGGCTACGTTGCCGAAGGCGCCGGTGAAAACATCTTCATCGTCAAGAAGGGCAAGCTTTGCACGCCTGACCTGACCTCCTGCCTGGAAGGTATTACGCGCGAATCCATCATCACGCTGGCCCAGGAAATGGGCCTCGAAATCATCGAGAAGCGCATTACCCGGGACGAGGTTTACTGCGCCGAGGAAGCCTTTTTCACCGGCACGGCAGCCGAGGTGACGCCGATTCGCGAGCTGGATACACGCACCATCGGCTGCGGTTCGCGCGGCCCGATTACGACCCGGTTGCAACAGGCTTTCTTTGATTGTGTGGCGGGCAAGCATCCGCAGCACACCGACTGGCTTGATTACGTATAGAAGGATAACCATGAGTAAACAGGACATTACACAGCGTTATATCGAAGTCACCGCGCACGACTTGCCACTGACCTGCCCGATGCCAAACATGAGTCTGTGGAATGCACACCCAAGGGTGATGATGCCGCTTAATCACGGCGGTGAAACGCGCTGTCCGTATTGCGGAACGCTGTACAAATTCAAGGGCCAATTACCCAAGGCTCACCATTAAGCGCCCTCACCCCAACCCCTCTCCCGCCTGCGGGAGGGGGGCTTAAACCGTAAGGTCGAATGCAAAAGGTCCTCATCATTGCACCGAGCTGGGTAGGCGACTGCATGCTGATGCAGCCGATGCTGATGCGTCTGAAACAACGCCACCCCGACTGCCGCATCGACGTATTCGCTCCGCCATGGACCGCCGCGCTGTTACGCGCCATGCCGGAAGTGCACGCAGTTGTCATCAATCCGTTTCCCCATGGTGCGCTGCAACTCGGGGCACGCTATCGGGTCGGCAAGCAGCTGCGCGCCGCAAATTATGATCAGGCTGTCGTGCTGCCCAACTCGTGGAAGTCGGCACTGGTGCCGTTTTTCGCGCGCATCCCGCTACGCACCGGCTTTACCGGCGAATCCCGCCATCTCCTGCTCAACGACAGGCGCAAGCTCGACAAGCAGAAACTGCCGCTGATGGTGGAGCGTTTTGCGCAGCTCGCCGAGGCTGCGCAGGATGCAATCCCGCGCCCACTGGAAAATCCGAAGCTGGCGATAAGTGAAGCACAACGCAACGCCGCGCTGCACAAGCTGAATACGGAAAACCGATGCCCAGGCACCCACCTGACACTGGATCAACCCGTCGCCATATTCTGTCCGGGCGCCGAATACGGCCCCGCCAAGCGCTGGCCTGCCGCCTATTATGCTGATATCGCACAACGCCTGCAGCAGGACGGCTACGCGGTCTGGCTGATCGGCTCCGGAAAAGACAAGCCAGTCGCGGATGAGATCAGCCGGTTCGCCGGTGGGCACTGCATCAATTTGTGCGGCTGCACCGATCTGAACGATGCCATCGCGCTGCTGGCATGTGCGCAACTCGTCATCAGCAACGATTCAGGCCTGATGCACCTGGCCGCCGCACTGGACCGGCCGATGCTGGCGCTGTTCGGCTCCAGCAGCCCGCAGTTCACTCCGCCGCTGTCGGCGCACGCGCAGGTCGTCAGGCTCGATATCGAATGCAGCCCGTGCTTCGAGCGCGAATGCCCGCTGGGGCATTTCAACTGCATGACTCAACTGACACCAGACAAGGTCTGGGACCGATTAACCTCTCTCCGGAAAGAAGAAAACAAAACATGCTGAAAAACCTACCCCCTCTCCCCAACCCTCTCCCGCAAGCGGGCGAGGGAGCAAACGAATCGCTGCGCGAACTTCCCGCTAACGAAATATTCAAGGCCTATGACATTCGCGGCATCGTCGGCAAGACGCTGACGCCCGAAGTGGTCGAGGCCATCGGCCACGCGCTCGGCTCGGAAGCAACGGTAC
>JBFKMJ010000281.1:0-1989 GCA_041629915.1 Gallionella sp. | reverse complement strand
TACCTGCAGCGCGCGCGTGAGCTGTGCTCGCAATATGGAGTGCATCTGATCGCCGACGAGATTGCGGTGGGCATGGGGCGCACCGGCACGCTGTTTGCCTGCGAGCAGGCGAATATCACACCGGACTTCCTGCTGCTGTCCAAGGGCATTACCGGCGGCTATCTGCCGCTGTCGCTGGTCATGACGACGGACGACATCTACCGGGCGTTCTATGCCGACGAAACCGCACGCGGATTTCTGCATTCGCATTCCTACACCGGCAACCCGCTGGCCTGCCGCGCCGCGCTCGCCACACTGGACATTTTCGCGCAGGACGATGTGATCAACGCCAACCGCACCAAGGCCGCGTTTCTCAACCGGATTGCCGAGCCGCTGCGCGGCCATCCAAAAGTGCGTAACTTCCGTAACACCGGAATGATCTGGGCATTCGAGGTGGATACGCCGCATACGGATTTCGCGCGGCACTGTTTCGCGCTGGCCCTGAAAAATGAACTGCTGCTGCGCCCGATCGGCAACACCATCTATTTTATGCCGCCGTACATCATCAACGAGGAAGAGATGCAATTGCTGGTCACCCGCACCCTGAATATCGTGGAGGCGCTGACGTGAAATACATCGCCGCCCTCATCGCCGCGCTCTGCGTCGCATTCAATGCCCAAGCTGCAGAGCTGCCGTCTGCGGTCAGGCAGGCGCTGAAGCAGGCCGGCATTCCGCAGTCCTCAGTGGGTATCGTGGTGCAGCAGACGGGCGCGCGCAAAGCGCTAATCAGCCTGAATGCCAAAGAGGCGATGAACCCGGCTTCCACCATGAAGCTGCTCACCACCTATGCCGGGCTGGACCTGCTCGGCCCGGCCTACACCTGGAAGACCGAGGCCTGGCTGGATGGCGAGCTGAAAGACGGCGTGCTGCACGGCGATCTGGTGCTGAAAGGCTATGGCGATCCGAAATTCACCATCGAGCAATTCTGGCTCTGGCTCGCCGAGTTGCGCGCACGCGGTCTGCGCGAGATCCGCGGCAACCTGGCGCTGGATCGCGGCTTCTTCGATCTGCCGCCGCACGACCCCGCTGCCTTCGACAACGACCCGGTGCGCGCCTACAACGTCGGGCCGGATGCGTTGCTGCTCAACTTCAATACCCTGCGCCTGCGCTACCTGCCGGACGGCGGCAAATTGAAAGTCATCACCGAGCCGCCACTGGACGGCATCTGGCTGGACAACCGCCTCGCACCGGAGTCTGAGGGCAGCTGTAGCGGCTGGGATGATCGCATCATGGTGCAACCGAGCGGCGACAGCGTCGTGCTGCAGGGCGGCTATCCCGGAGATTGCGGCGAGCGCGAGCATAATCTCAGCGTGATGCCGCACAGCCGCTATGTCGAAGCCGTGTTTCGCGCATTGTGGAATGAACTGGGCGGAACGTTGCTGGGAGAATTGCGCGAAGGCAGGGCAAAAGACGGTGCAAAACTGCTCGCCACGCATCATTCCGACCCGTTGAGCACAACCATCCGCGACATCAACAAGTTCAGCAACAACGTCATGGCGCGCCAACTATTTCTGACGCTGGGCGCGACAGAACAGGCCAGCATCGAACGCAGCATTCTGGTCGTGCAGGACTGGCTGCACAGGCAACGACTCGATTTTCCCGAGCTGGTACTGGAGAACGGCGCGGGACTGTCGCGTACTGAACGCATCAGCGCGACACATCTCGCGCAACTATTGCAAAGCGCCGCAATCCACCCTTTCAGCGCCGAATTCCGGGCTTCGCTGCCGATACTCGGCGTGGATGGCTCGGTGAAAAAACGCCTCAATGAAAGCCCGTCTGCCGGCCATGCCCACCTGAAAACCGGCACACTGGAAGGCGTCAAGACCATCGCCGGCTATGTGCGCTCGCGCAACGGCAAGGAATGGGTCGTGGTGTTTTTCATCAATCATCCGAATGCCAGGCTCGGACAGGATGCGCAGGACGCGCTGGTTCAGTGGATTCAGCAGCGCC
>JBFKMJ010000280.1:0-2060 GCA_041629915.1 Gallionella sp. | reverse complement strand
GTCAAGGTTGCGATTGATCTGATCGAAATGGGCGCGCGTCTGCAATTGTTGCAGGAAGAAACCACACTGAGCCGCGAGCGCCTCCTCAGGCTTTACAAGGAAACCAGAGGTGAGTCGCCCTCCAAAGGGATGCTGCCTTACTCAACCGAATGGTTCATGAGCTGGCAACCGAATATACACTCTTCCCTGTTCATGGATATTTACCAGTTCCTGGTAAAAAATGCAGGCATCGACGGGGTACAGGCACTGATCACCGCTTATCGCTTATACCTCGACCAGGTACAAGGCATTGAAGGTGTCACCCCTGTCCTGAGCATTACCCGTGCATGGTTTCTGCTGCGCTTCTTCAAGGCGGAAATGATGCAGCTTGTCGCGTGCCGGAAATGTGGCGGCCATTTCGTGTCCCATACCGGCGATCTGCACAATGACTATGTGTGCGGCATCTGCCGCCCTCCCGCACGCGCCGGCAAAACCAGGGCATCCAGACAGGCTTCGATTGCCGCCGCTCAAATCGCCTAAAGTTCTGCTCTGGCCCGCCGTTATATTAAAGAAGACAAACAACACTTTTAATGCAGCATCAGGCTTCATCACAACGCGTGATTTGCTCTGAAAAGCCCTATCGACATCACTTTCGGAGGCTACGCCACGGCTGTGGCGCGAATAAGAAACAACAGGGGACGCAAGCATGTTAGTCATCGTCGGTTATATGGTGGTACTGGCCTCGGTATTCGGCGGCTTTGCGCTGGCCGGTGGCCACCTCGCCGCGCTCTGGCAACCCGTGGAGTTGCTGATGATCGGCGGTGGCGGATTGGGTGCATTCCTCGTGGGCAACTCCGGCAAGGCGATAAAGGCTACTCTGAGGGCCTTGCCCACCCTGCTCAAGGGAGCCAGATACAACAAGGACAACTACATGGAGCTGATGGCCCTGTTGTATGAATTGCTTGGCAAGGTGCGCAAGGAAGGGTTGATGTCCATCGAGGGCGATGTGGAAAACCCGGGAGAAAGCCCGATCTTTGCCAAATATCCCAAGGTGCTTGCAGATCACCATGTGGTCGAATTCCTGACCGACTATTTGCGTATCATGGTCAGCGGCAATCTGAATGCCATGGAAATCGAAAATCTGATGGATGTGGAAATCGAAACCCATCATCATGAATCCCTGCTCCCCTCTCACGTGATCGCCAAACTGGGCGACGGATTACCGGCGTTCGGCATTGTGGCCGCCGTGATGGGGGTAGTGCATACCATGGGGTCGGTGGGTATTCCGCCCGCCGAACTGGGCATGCTGATTGCGGCCGCGCTGGTGGGAACCTTCCTGGGCATCCTGCTTGCCTACGGGTTCGTCGGCCCGCTGGCATCACTGCTGGAACAGAAAGCAGAAGAAGGCACCAAGATGCTCCAGACCATCAAGGTGACGCTGCTGGCCAATCTTAACGGCTACGCGCCGGCGATGGCCGTCGAGTTCGGACGCAAGGTGCTGAATTCCACCGAGCGCCCCGGTTTTGCAGAGATGGAAGAGCATGTCAAGCAGAAACGCTAACCATGTCAGAAGACCAGAACAAGAAACCCATCGTCGTCAAGCGCATCAAGAAAGTGGTGGGGGGGCATCATGGCGGCGCGTGGAAAATTGCCTACGCCGACTTCGTTACGGCCATGATGGCGTTCTTTCTTCTGATGTGGTTGCTGGGCTCGACCTCCAAGGGGGATTTGCACGGGATTTCGGAATACTTCAAAACCCCGCTGCACGTTGCCTTGTCCGGAGGTACCGGCAGCGGTGACAGTTCAAGCATCATTAAGGGCGGCGGGCAGGATTTGACACGCAGCGAAGGACAGGTAAAAAAGGGAGATCTGCCCACAGAAAAGAAAATCATCAACCTCAAAGCCGCACAGCAGGAGTTTTTGCGCATCGAGCGTGAAAATATCGTGAATCTGAAAACAAATATTGAGAAGGTGATAGACAGCAATCCACGCTTGCAGCAATTCAAGAGCCAGATTCTGCTAGACATTACCAGCGAAGGATTGCGCATCCAGATCGTCGATGAACAGAACCGACCCATGTT
>JBFKMJ010000279.1:0-2067 GCA_041629915.1 Gallionella sp. | reverse complement strand
TTCCCAGCAGTAACCGCACGCCTTGCCTTGCGTATTGGCAGGTATGTCGGAGGCCAAACATAAGGGTGATTTTATAACATTCATAGACCAAAAGGTCTATGCATTTTTTGTTTTGGGTTTAATGGCTTGCGTGGACCGCATCCGTTTTCGGAGTATCTGCGAAGTCGTGTGAATATTTCTTGATTTTGAGAGGTTGGGTTAACGTGAAATTCGTGCAGCGATTCATTCGCCTGGCTTCGCCCCCCTCGCTGCGCTCTTTCCGCTTGCGAGTTAACCAGCGACTTGTCCGCTTGCGGACTTAGTCGATTGGCTATAACAAATGACTTGGCTGTCGTTATTGGACAGCATAGTCAGGTGGCTAGTAGTTTTACCAGTTGTTTCATCAGAGGATTGAGGTGAGGGAACGGGCATGGCGAGTTTCATTATTGGGGGCGGCACTGCTGCCATGCCCGTTAGAAGGCGTTGGCGCACCGCGCTGATCTCCGCCGCTGTCACCAGCACAAATTAATGTGCGCGAACTTGTGTAAGTACGATAAATTGTTATAACATAGTTAAAACAATTGCAAGGAGATTGGAATGAGAACCAGTTTAAGAAAAGTCGGTAATTCGCGCGGGGTGATTATTCCTGCTGCACTGTTGGCCGCGTGCGAAATGGCTGATGAGGTGGATATTCGTCTGGAAGGGAAAAGCTTGGTGATCGTGCCGGTGCATGCCCCGCGTGCCGGATGGTTTGCAGGTTATCAGGCAGAAACGGATGTCGATCCACTGGCTGCTTTGCCGGTGGACGACTCAACCGAGGAATGGGTGTGGTAGCGCGTGGTGAGGTGTATTGGGTGAATCTTGACCCGACCATAGGCACTGAAATCAACAAGACACGTCCTGCCCTGGTGGTATCGCCAGATGATCTGAATGCTGCATTGCCGCGCATCATCATCGCCCCGATCACCAGCAAAGGGCAGCCGCTAGGCTGTCGTCCTGAAGTTGTTTTTGCGGGAAAAGAGGCGCGCATTTTACTTGACCAGATACGTTCGGTAGATAAGCGCCGTTTGACCGGAAAAATGGGCGAGATCGAACAGTCGGCATGGCATCCGGTGTTACTGGAAATGTTGAGTTAAGGAGTGCCATCGGCCTTGAAATTTTCTGGCGCCGCCTGATAAGCATGTATGTTTCTAGACGAATCCGGCAATTTGGGATTTGATTTTTCCAAGGCCGGAACTTCTCGGTAGTTTGTCATCAGCTTGCTGGTTTGCCGGAACAAGCCGGCGCAGGACGGTTTTTGCCGCGCGGTGGAGCGCACGCTGAAGAACAAGCTCAACCACAGGAGAAAATCGCTCGCGCACGGTTGCCGAGTTGAAGGGGACGGGGGCGACTGTTGCGATCAAGCAGTATTTCTTTCGCCAGCTTCCGTCTGAGGGCCGGAACAATTACAGCGTGACGCTGAACAAGTTACGCGTGGATGAGCATTTACGCCCATCCGCTACCCGCACGCCCCGATCGTTCCGCAGCTGGTGCAGAACTCGCAGCCGTCCTTCTTGATCACGGTGGCGTTGTGGCATTCCTTGCAGACCTTGCCGAGCATCGGTTTTACGCCGGAGGCCTTGTTTTGTGCTTCCGGCACTTCCAGCACGCCCATCTGCTGTACCGGATAACCCTGTGCGTCGAGGATGCCGAGCATCGCGAAGCGGTGAATGATCAGCTTGGCGACATAGGCAACGGTGGACGGATAGCTTTCCATTTTTTCGCCGCCCGGCACCCGTGCCATAAAGTCCCCCAGCGGCTCACCGAAGTTGAGCAGCTTGCGCAGCTTCATGCCGATCCATGCCGGGTCGATGACGCGCATGTCCAGGCTCAGCACCTTGCACAGCCCGTCCAGCGCGCGCGGATAAACGCCGGCCAGCCACATCGAGTAGGGACGGCGCTGGCCGTCGGGCAGTACCAGTTCCTTCAGCCCCAGCACGAAGTCGTCGCCGGTGCCGGCGTTGGAGATATCCACGGTCCAGCTCATGGTGCCGTCGGTGCCGGTCTTCGGTTCCTTCCTGGCAAACAAGGCGTCCATCATCGGGGTGG
>JBFKMJ010000278.1:0-2073 GCA_041629915.1 Gallionella sp. | reverse complement strand
CGGGAACGGAACCGGACGGCTGAAAAAATAGCCTTGCTGATACCGGCAGTGATGCTGTAGCAGCATCCGGGACTGCTGTTCGGTTTCCACGCCTTCTGCGACAACGGTAAGTCCGAGGTTTGCACCCAGACCGATAATGGCCTGGACAATTTTCTGATCGTTCTGATTCTGATCCAGTGTGCGGACGAACGATTTATCAATTTTTAAGATATCGATGGGCAATTCACGCAGCAAAGTAAGCGATGAGTAGCCGGTGCCGAAATCATCCAGTGACAATTTGACGCCCAGCACCTTCAGCGCCTTCATTTTAGCCACCACACCGGCAACATCCGTCAACACTACGCCTTCGGTCAACTCCAGCTTCAGGCGCGCCGGATCGACCTGACAAGCCCGAAGCGTCGCAGCAACCAGCTCGACAAAATCAGGCTGCCTGAATTGCTGTGCACTGACGTTGACCGCCAGCTCCAGACCGCGCATTTGCTGATGCTTATCCCATGCCGCCAGTTGCCGGCAGGCAGTCTCCAGCACCCAGTGACCAATATCCAGAATCAGCGAACTTTCCTCGGCGACGGGAATGAATTGCGCCGGTGAAACCATGCCGCGTTTTGGATGCATCCAGCGCACCAACGCTTCCGCACCCAGCGGGCGACGCTCATTGTCGACCTGAATCTGGTAATAAAGACGCAGCTCCTGATGGGGCAGGGCACGGCGCAGGTCGGCCTCAAGTACGGCATGCGTTTCCACCGCGTGCTGCATGGCGGGGTCAAAGAAGCGCACCGCATTTCGTCCCGCATCCTTGGCCTGGTACATCGCCATATCGGCACGCTTGAGCAATACATCCACCGGATCTTCATTGCCGCGGTACAGGCACACGCCAATGCTTGGCGAGCTGTGACATTCATGCCCCCTGAGCCAATAAGGCGCAGCCAGGGTCGCGCGTATTTTTTCGGCAATCAGCGCAATTTTTTGCGACGTCTCTCCTGCATTCGTACTGACCTCCTCGATCAGTATCACAAACTCGTCACCGCCCAGCCGCGCCACGGTGTCTGCATCACGTACGCAGGAATGAATGCGGCTCGCCACCTCAACCAGCATCAGGTCGCCATAATCGTGTCCCAATGTGTCGTTTAGTATCTTGAACCTGTCCATATCGAGGAACAGCACCGCACCATAATGATGGCTGCGTGCCGATACCGACAATGCCAGGTGGATCCGGTCAAGCAGCAAACGCCGGTTGGGCAGCATGGTCAACGCATCATAAAACGCCAGGTTACGGATTTCCTGCTCGGCATCCTTGCGCTCGGTAATGTCGCTGAAAATGGCGACGTATTCGCTTGTTTGCCCCTGCTCGTTTCTTACGGCGGTGATGGTCAGCCGCTTCGGATAGATCTGCCCGCCCTTGCGCCGGTCCCATACCTCACCGGACCATGTACCGGTTTCCAGCAACTGCCGCCACATCTCCGCATAGAATTCCGGTGCCTCGCGCCCCGCGCTCAGAATGCGCGGATTCCTGCCCATCACCTCTTCCGGGCGATAACCGGTAATATCGGTAAATGCCTGATTGACGCGAATGATGTTCGCTTTGGCATCGGTAATCAGGATGGCTTCATGAGTCTCGAAGGTTACCGCGGCAACCCGCAACGCCTCTTGCGCCAGTCTTTGTTCGGTAATATCCGTTATCACACCGCTCCACAAACTTCCCCCGCCGGGTTGCGGCTTGGGATCGGATTCGATGTGCATCCAGCGTGTTTCGCTGCAGGCAATGAAACGCCCTTCCCAGCGAAAAGGTTGCAGGCTCGCTGCCACTTCCCTATTCAAGCGCTTCAGACTGTCCAGGTCGTCGGGATGGACAGCGGCAAAAACAATTCCGGCATCGCGCAACACCGCATCCGCCTCAAGGCAAAGTATCTGGCAAAACACCGGGCTGACATACTCAAAATTCTTCGAACCGTCGGCACGGATGCGGAAGAGATAGACACCCACAGGAATATGCCGCACCAGTTCGTCGTAGCTTGTCTTGCTCCTCGCCAGTTCGGCTCGTGCCTGCCTGCGACTCAGGGTAATGATGGCGAT
>JBFKMJ010000277.1:0-2136 GCA_041629915.1 Gallionella sp. | reverse complement strand
TGCGCGGCGCCTTGGCGGCCAACCAGTTCCAGGTGCATTTCCAGCCCATCGTGAATCTGGCCACAGGCCGCATCGAAAAGGCGGAAGCGCTGCTGCGCTGGCAGCACCCGGAGCGCGGCGCAGTCAGTCCGGCGCAATTCATTCCGCTGGCGGAAGAATCCGGACTGATCATCGAGATTGGCGACTGGGTATTCAAACAGGCGGCACAGCAGGTCAGGCAGTGGCGGGCGCAATACAACCCCCTGTTCCAGATCAGCGTCAACAAGTCGCCCGCGCAGTTCCGCCAGTCCGCCACCCACGAGGCATGGCTCGACTACCTGCAGGAGCTCGGCCTGCCCGGACAGAGCATCACCATCGAGATTACCGAGAGCCTGCTGATGGGGGCCGGCATCAACGTGACGGACAAGCTGCTCGAATTCCGCGATGAGGGCATGCAGGTTTCAATCGATGATTTCGGCACCGGATATTCGTCACTGGCCTATCTGAAGAAATTCGACATCGACTATCTCAAGATCGACCAGTCGTTCGTGCGCGACCTGGCGACCGACCCCAACGACATGGCGCTGTCGGAGGCCATCATCGTGATGGCGCACAAGCTCGGCCTCAAGGTGATTGCCGAAGGGGTGGAGACGCAGGCGCAGTGCATGCTGCTGACCGACGCGGGCTGCGACTATGCGCAGGGCTATCTGTTCTCCAGGCCGATGCCGGCCGGGGAGTTCGAGGCGTTGCTGCAGCGCGCCTAACCGGGCTTCCCGTCGGCGCGCGGTTTCCAGTAAACCGGCAGATAGCGCGCCACCCACGGCACGAAACAGGCCAGCCAGACCAGCGCCGCCGCGAAATACAGCCAGTGCATGATTTGCAGCGGCAGCATGTCCGCCAGCACGCGCAGCACGGCCGCCAGCTGGATCCCGACAAACATCAGCCCGATCGGGGTGTCCACCCGCATCGGCAGGCCGGAATGTCCCAGCGTGACGCGCGTGCCCATGCCGATCAGCAGGGTTGCGTAGCAGCCGACGGTCAGCGCATGCAGCGGCGCCAGTCCCCAGATATACGCCGTGCCGCCGTTCAGGAACAGCACCACACTTTGCACGGTGGACAGCAGCATGGCCAGGCCCAGCCAGGCGAAACCGATATGCAGCACGCCGAGTATCGGAACGCCCAGACTGCGGCGCAATCCCCAGGCATGGGTCAGATAAAGCGCCGCAACCGCCAGCGGCAGGTCGCACAGCCACAGCCAGGCGGCGGCATCGGCGAGTTGTAGCACGCCGTGCGTCGCGCCGGCGCCCACCATGACCCACCATGCCCAGTAGGGGCGCGGCACGAGTTGTTGCGACAAGGCCGTGCTGGTGAAAAACGGGATCATGCGGTGCGCGACGCTGGCGAATACCGGCAGCAGGAAAAACCACAACCCGCCCTGTATCGCAAAGCTCAGCCAGGCCGCGTCGTCGCCCCACAGCCAGATCGCGCAGGCGGCAAGACCGCACCAGCCCATGCTCAGCGCGATGAATATGATTTGCGGATGGCGCTTGTCCGGATGCCGCGCAGCAAGCAATACGCGCAGCAGCGCGTACAAGGCCACGCCCCAACCGGCAAGTGCCAGCAGGACGGACACCAGCAGCACGTTACGACCGGCCAGCAACCCCGCGTAAAAACCCGCGTTTCCGAGCAGCAGCAGCACGAAGGCCGGCACATAACGCCGCGCCGGAATTTCCTTCTCGTTCATCCAGCGCGGATAGGTCGTCATCAGAAAACCGAAAATGAAGAACGGAAACAGGCCGTAGATCATCAGATAGGCATGCACCGCATTGGGCGCAACCGGCCAGTCCGGCGTGTAGCCGATCATGCCCTGGCGCGCCGCCAGTTCAATCAGCAACCATAGCATCACGGCAATGGATTGCAGCGCGCCGCCCATGAACATGACGCGGTGCGGGGCGGAGGTGAAGGTGTGCCACTGTTGGATAATTTTCATGGTGCTTTGGTACGGGCTAATTATTAAAAGTTGACGCTGACCGGCAGCCCCAGTTCGCCGATGCGTTCGGCAAAGGCTTGCAGGCTTTCCAGAGGCAGGCGGGACAGGCGCGGCGCTTCCGCCTGCAGCGAAGGGCGCGCCAGGCCGTAGAGCAGCACGCCCTGCGG
>JBFKMJ010000276.1:0-2151 GCA_041629915.1 Gallionella sp. | reverse complement strand
TATCTGGATCACGGCGAGCCAGGCATGGACAACAGCAAGCGTCTCTTGAATCCGGATTTCGTGCTGAACCAGCCGCGCTATCAGGGCGCGCAGATTCTGCTCGCGCGCGAAAATTTCGGCTGTGGCAGTTCGCGCGAACATGCGCCCTGGGCGCTGGAAGATTACGGCTTTCGCGTTATCATCGCGCCGAGTTTCGCCGACATCTTCTTCAATAACTGTTTCAAGAACGGCCTGCTGCCGATTCGTCTCGAAGCGGAAAAAGTGGATGCGCTGTTCAAGGCAGTGGAAACGAATGAGGGCTACAAATTGAAGGTCGATCTGGAGCAGCAGAGTATGACTTTGCCGGACGGCACGGTGTACCCGTTCGAGGTGGATGCGTTCCGCAAGCATTGCCTGCTGAACGGGCTGGACGACATCGGCCTGACCCTGCAGCATGTAGATGAGATTGCGGCATTCGAGGCGAAACATCGCGCGGCGCAGCCGTGGCTGTAATGATAGGAAGCAGGGAGTGGAAAGTAGGGAGTGGGTTCCCCGCTTCCCCTGAGGCACGCAGTGCCGCTCCACTTGCCGCTTATTTTTTTGTTTTTTTAGGGTGGAAACGTAAATGAAAATCGCAGTATTGCCCGGTGACGGCATCGGGCTGGAAATCGTCGCGCAGGCGACCAAGGTGCTGGAAGCATTGCGCAGCGACGGCCTGAAAGTCGAGCTGGAGTACGCACATATCGGCGGCGCGGGTTACGACGCGGCGGGTGATCCGTTTCCGCCCGCGACCGAAGAACTGACGCTTGCGGCCGACGCGGTGCTGCTTGGCGCGGTCGGCGGTTATCAATACGATACGCTGCCGCGGCCGATGCGACCGGAGCAGGGGTTGCTGCGCATCCGCAAGGGTCTCGGGCTGTTTGCCAACCTGCGCCCTGCATTGCTCTATCCGGAGCTGGCGAACGCCTCCACTCTGAAGCCGGAGGTGGTTTCCGGTCTTGACATCATGATTGTGCGCGAGCTGACCGGCGATATTTATTTCGGCCAGCCGCGCGGCATCAGCACGCTGGAGAACGGCGAGCGTGAGGGCATTAACACCATGCGCTACTGCGAATCCGAGATACGCCGCATCGGCCATGTCGCGTTCGGCATCGCCATGAAACGCAACAGGAAGGTCTGCTCGGTGGACAAGGCCAATGTGCTGGAGACTACCGAGCTGTGGCGCCAGGTGATGACCGAGCTTGCCGGGGAATATCCAGAAGTGGAGCTCTCGCACATGTATGTGGACAACGCGGCCATGCAGTTGGTGCGCGCACCCAAACAGTTTGACGTGATGGTCACCGGTAATATTTTCGGCGACATTCTGTCGGACGAGGCGTCGATGCTGACCGGCTCGATCGGCATGTTGCCATCCGCATCGCTGGACGCGAACAACAAGGGTATGTACGAGCCGAGCCACGGCTCCGCGCCGGACATCGCCGGCAAGGATATCGCCAATCCGCTTGCGACCATCCTGTCGGTGGCGATGATGATGCGCTACACTTTTGCGCGCGAAGATATCGCGCAGCGTATTGAAGCGGCGGTGCGCAAGACGCTGCAAAAGGGGTTGCGCACCGGCGATATCGCCGAGGCCGGCATGCAGAAAATCGGCTGTGCGGCGATGGGCGACGCGGTAGTCGCAGCGCTCTGAATGAGTTGAGATATTGAAAGAGAAAAAATGAGCAAGCAATACGACGTATGCATATTGGGCGCAACCGGTGCGGTGGGCGACGCGTTGCTGTCCATTCTGGAGCAGCGCAAGTTTCCGGTGCGCAATCTTTATCCGCTGGCTTCCAGTCGTTCGGCGGGCTCAACCGTAAGCTTTTGCGGCAAGGAGCTTGAAGTGCTTGACGTGGAAGGTTTCGATTTCTCCAAGGCGCAAATCGGTCTGTTTTCGGCGGGTGGCAGCGTGTCGGAAAAATATGCGCCACTCGCGGCAGCGGCAGGTTGCGTCGTCATCGACAATACCGCGCACTTTCGTTACGAACGCGACATTCCGCTGGTGGTGCCGGAAGTGAATCCGCACGCGATTGCTAAGTACAAGAAACGCGGCATCATCGCCAACCCGAATTGTTCGACCATCCAGATGGTGGTGGCGCTCAAGCCGATCAAGGATGCGGTGGGTATTGCGCG
>JBFKMJ010000275.1:0-2189 GCA_041629915.1 Gallionella sp. | reverse complement strand
CTCGCCCTGAAAGGACGTGCGCACGCCCTGAGTCCGCTGGTGATGATCGGCAATGCGGGCTTGACCGAGCCAGTATTGAAGGAAATCGCTGCCAGCCTGAAAATCCACGAGCTCATCAAAATCCGGGTCATGGCGGAACGGCCACAACGTGAAGCCATGTTGACGGAGATCTGCACCCGGTTGAATGCCGCGCCGGTACAGCATATCGGCAAGATTCTGGTGGTCTATCAGCCCAGCCCGGAAGCACACCTGCCGGAAATCAGGAAGGCGCCGCGCAAGAAGGGCAAGAAGCCGCTGACCAAGAAGCAATTAGGCAGTCGTTAGTCGTTAGACATTAGTTGCTAGTCAAACCAAAGCCCGCGCAGCGGACAAAACCAACTAGAAGCTAGCGGCTGCTTCTAGATGTACTGAACATTTACCACTTCATATTCCCGTATCCCGCCCGGCGCCAGAACTTCAGCGATATCGCCGCTGACTTTGCCGATCAGCGCACGCGCAATCGGTGAGCTGATGGAAATCTTGCGCTCCCTGATGTTCGCCTCGTCTTCGCCGACAATCTGATAGGTCACCACGTCGCCGTTGTTGGTGTCTTCCAGCACCACGGTCGAGCCGAATACGCAGCGGCCATCGGCATTGAGGGTTTTGGGGTCGATGATCTGCGCACTGCCCAGCTTGCTTTCCAGTTCGACGATGCGGCCCTCGACAAATGACTGCTTCTCCTTGGCCGCGTCATATTCTGCATTCTCGGACAGATCGCCCTGTGCGCGCGCCTCGGCAATCGCACTGATCACGGCGGGGCGGTCTACTGTTTTCAGGCGATGCAACTCGTTGCGCAACAAATCTGCGCCGATGACAGTCAATGGGATTTTACTCATGCCAGTACGTCCTTAAATTTCGTTAAACCAGGCGACGGTGCAGTTCCTGCACGTCATACACTTGCAACTCGGTGAGATGCTGCATCCCGACACAAGCGGCACGTGCCCCCGCCAGCGTGGTGTAATAGGTTACCCGTCCCTGCAGCGCGGCATGACGGATGGAATACGAATCGCGCATCGCAGAGGGTTTGCTGTCCACGGTGTTGATGATGAGGCTGAGCTCGCCATTCTTGATCATGTCGACGATGTGCGGGCGACCTTCGGCAACCTTGTTCACCACTGTTACCATCACACCCGCGGCCTCGATGATCGCCGCCGTGCCGCGTGTTGCCAGAATGGTGAAGCCGAGTTTGCCCAGCGCGCGCGCGACTTCCACTGCACCCGGTTTGTCTTCTTCGCGCACACTGATGAACACCTTGCCGTCTTTGGGCAGTTTTACGCTGGCCGCCAGTTGCGATTTGACAAACGCTTCGGCGAAGGTCTCGCCCACGCCCATCACTTCACCCGTGGATTTCATCTCGGGGCCGAGGATGGTATCCACACCGGGAAACTTGATGAACGGGAATACCGCTTCCTTCACCGAATAATAGGGCGGGATGACTTCTCTAGTGATGCCCTGCTGCACCAGCGTCTGGCCGGCCATGCAGCGTGCCGCGATTTTTGCCAGCGGCAAGCCGGTCGCCTTGGAAACAAAGGGCACGGTGCGCGAGGCACGCGGGTTCACCTCCAGCACATACACCGTTTCACCCTGAATGGCGAATTGCACGTTCATCAATCCGACCACATCAAGCGACCTGGCCATCGCCACCGTCTGGCGCCGCAATTCGTCGCGCATGTTGGCCGACAAGCTGAACGGCGGCAGGGAGCAGGCCGAGTCGCCGGAATGCACGCCGGCCTGTTCGATGTGTTCCATGATGCCGCCGATGATCACATCTTTGCCATCCGATACGGCATCGACGTCCACCTCGATGGCGTCATTCAGGAAGCGGTCAAGCAGGATGGGCATATACTCGGGGTAGGTTCTGGCCATTTGCTCGGCACCGCGCATGTAGCGTTCCAGGTCGGCCTGCTCATGGATGATCTCCATTGCCCGCCCGCCCAGCACATTGCTCGGCCGCACGACCAGCGGATAGCCAATCTCGTCCGCGCCTTCCAGCGCGCCTTTTGCTGTCCGCGCGGTGCGGTTGGGGGGCTGCTTGAGATTGAGTTGATGCAACATCTGCTGGAAACGCGCGCGGTCTTCCGCGCAATCGATCATGTCCGGCGTGGTGCCAATGATCGGCACGCCGTTCTTTTCCAGTCCGTGCGCGAGTT
>JBFKMJ010000274.1:0-2196 GCA_041629915.1 Gallionella sp. | reverse complement strand
CAGACTCCCGGCCAGATCTTATTCAAGATGAGCAGCGCGCTTCAAGTCCGGATCCGGGAAGCCTATGCATTTTAGGTGGTGTTGCCAGTGAAGAATTGCGCCTATAATCAGTCACGTGGGTGCGTTGCCCTGTAATCGAATAGACGATTGCTTCATGGAGTGGCATGGGAGCGCCAGGTTGGCGTCACTGACGCGATAATGGTCGCTGGTAATAATTCAGATGGGAGAGGCTCATGTACCACGAAGATATCGAGGCATCTGAAAAATTTCTTTTCACGCTGGAATGGATGCTGGAAGTAACAAAGCGCTATTCCGAGCAATTTCAATTTGGCCTGGCTTATATCAATTTTCAACAGCCAAGAATTCTCGGTGAGGCTTACGGGGCGCAACAGGCATCGAAAAAGCTGGACGAGATTTCACGCACCTTGCGCAAGGCTTTTCGCAAGACCGATTTGGTGGCGCGCGATGTGGCTGATTTCTGGATTCTGGTGCCATACAGTCCGCCCGATGAGAGTCTTGCCGATAAAATCAAGTACATTGTCGAAGCGGCATCGCAAACTGGCCTTCAGATTGTGGAACGTGACATTTCCATATTTTCGCTGTCCAGCGACATGATCGAATTGTGCAAGGACTGCTCGGTTTCGGAGTTTCTTGCCTATATCAAAAAAAATCACATCGCCCTCGCAAGACGGGAAATTTCGTTGCCACACGAGTAGCCGGTTTGTTCAATGAATCCGGATGCCACGGTACCTGATCCGGCACAGGGGCCCTCGGTTGGTACCCCTCGAGTTCTGCTGCAACAGATGTCCGTCAAGGAAAAATTTCGACCGTCGTTCCTGTAGGCACTAAATCAAACAGCTCAACCAGATCGGTATTGCGCATACGGATGCAGCCATGCGAATCGGGAGAGCCGAGTTGCGCTGAATCGGGCGTGCCATGGATGTAGATGTAACGGCGCATGGTGTCATTGCTGCCCAGCCGGTTGAAGCCCACTTCGCAGCCTGACAGCCACAGGATGCGCGTCAATATCCAGTCGCGTTCCGGAAACTGCGCACCCAGTTCGGGGGTGTAGATCTCGCCGGTCGGACGGCGGCGTACGAATACGGTATTTTTCGGTTGCCCCGCGCCGATCCTGGCACGAATGACATGCTTGCCGCGTGGCGTGCAATAACTGCCGCATGTTTCACCCGCGCCATTGGCGGCGGTGGAAACGGTGTAGTGACGCAGCAGTTTGCCCGTGTCGTCGAGCAATTCCAGTTGCTGCGTGGCAATGTGGATGTTGATCTTCATTGTGCTTTCTGCTGTGCGCGGCGCAGCGCAAAAAAGTTGCTGAGCATTGCACTGCAATCTTCCATCAACACCCCGCCGGTCACTTTGGCGTGGTGGTTCAGACGCTGTTCGGCGAACATATCCAGCACGCTTCCGCATGCTCCCGTCTTCGGATCGCTTGCCCCGTACACCACTCGCGCAATACGTGCGTGCATGATCGCCCCGGCGCACATCAGGCACGGCTCCAGTGTGACAAACAATTCGCAGTCTACCAACCGGTAGTTGCCCAGCCGCTGCGCCGCGTCGCGCAACGCCATTATTTCTGCATGGGCGGAAGGATCGTGGCGCGAAATCGGTGCATTGAAGCCGCGCCCGATAATTTCGCCGTCCTTCACCACCACTGCGCCCACCGGCACCTCGCCCAGGCTTTCCGCCTTTCTGGCCAATTCCAGCGCTGTGCGCATGAATATTTCGTCGCTCATCTCATCCATTCGACAGATTTCACATTCTTGACGCCGCGAGTATAAATCATCGTCACTGAAACATCAGTGCGGCACGACAGCAGGCAAGAAAAGTAAATCGCGCAAGAAAAGTAAATAGCGATTGCTATCGAAATCGTATCGCCAGCCATCGTCTGGATGAGAAACCTGTTCAGCTTGTTCGGCATGTTGACCGCAAGCTGAAATGCTGGAACACTGCGCGCCATGGAGGATGAGAATTGCCGGCCACATGTTCCATTGCCCGGTTAGATCAGGCCCGGCTTTCCATTAATCCCTGATTCTGCATGCCCTTGGTACATGCTTTACGTTAACCGACAATATCGTGCCTGATCAGCGCTATTGATGGGTCCCGAATACCTAATTACAAAGGAGTTGCAATCCATGAGACCCCGAACCGTCCTGATTCTGGTTCTTCTTGCCTTGATTG
>JBFKMJ010000273.1:0-2216 GCA_041629915.1 Gallionella sp. | reverse complement strand
GTTGAGCGCGGAACCGTTGCTGGAGAACACGGCGGCGGATTACGCGCCGCGCCCGACCTATCGTCCGCTCACCAAGTTCGAGCAGCGCGGCATTAAGCTGGGGCATGACGTATGGGATCTGGTGTTCCGCCGCATTTGACGAAACCCGCGAAGCGCGTTGCGAGGGGTGGGTGCGATACCCTTGAAGCGGACGCTGGCGGGCAGTTGTGAGGCACGCCACAATTGCTGACGATCAGGATGGAACTTGGTGGGGCAGTTCAAAATGCTCCTGGTCATGAGCGCCGCTTGCCGGATAGTGCCGGTAGAGGATGTTGTTCTTGCCGCTTGCCTTGACTTGATACATCAGGGTATCGGCAATCCTGATTGCCTCATCAAGACTGAATGCTGGTGCGTCGAAGGAAACGACGCCGATGCTGAAACTTATCGGCCAGTTGTGTTTGCGCGTTTCCTGCAATAGTGCGTCCCTGAGTGTGGCGAACATGGATTTTGCCCCTGCTGCATCTGTCTCGGGTAATACGATGGCAAATTCATCCCCGCCCAAACGTCCCGCCACGTCGGTCACACGCAAAGAAGATAAAAGTTTCCCGCTAATAACGCGCAACACCTTGTCGCCCTCGCTATGGCCAAGTTCGTCATTGACCTGCTTGAAGTTATCCAGGTCGATATGGGCAAGGGCAAGCGGTCTGTTATGGCGGGCGGCCAGGCCGAACAGGTTTTCCGCTTTCTCGGCAAATCCGCGCCCATTTAGCAGTCCGGTCAGGTTGTCCGTTCTGGACAGCCTTTTTTCGTTGCCCAGATGAACCTTCATCTGATTCAGCAATTCTTCGGTGATCAGGAAAAATCCCATTCTGACCAGCGCATTCCAGTAGGGTGCAATCGGGTTTGCATAGGGGTGCCCGTGGTAATCGATGGCAAACCAGATGATCGCGCAAAGAATGCTGAAATGGATTCCCGCGCGGTGGCTGATGTACCAGGTTGCTATTGCAACAGGGATCAGAAAGAAAATGGAAACGGCGATTTCGTATCCAACCACGAAATCAATCGTAGAGATGAGCACAACTGTCAGCAGGGCAACGAGGTGGATCTGCAAGCCTGAGCACTGGCTCATGACCGAATCAATGCGGGCAATCAACTTCTTCATCTAACACGCTTTCTTCCGGGAGACGCTTCAGGGTTGATGCTCAAACCGGATTGTCCTGATCGAAAAAGCGGTGCTCCAGACCGAAATGCGCCGCCAGATGTTTTCCCAGTGCCTGTATGCCGGGCCGTTCGGTGGCGTGATGTCCGGCGGCGATGAAGGCCACGCCGCTTTCCTGCGCGAGATGGAAGCTTTGCTCGGAAATTTCTCCGGTGACGAAGGCGTCCGCGCCTTGTGCGATGGCCGCCTCGAAATAGCCCTGCGCGCCGCCACTGCACCATGCCACTTTTCGTATCCTCTTCGTGCCATCCCCGATGACCTGCGGAGCACGCTGCAATCTGCCTTCGATCCACGCGGCGAATTGCGCGAGTGCCTGCGGATGCGCCAGTTCGCCAAAATAGGCCATGTCCTGTTCGCCGAAGCGGCCCTGTGCGTCCAGTTCCAGCAACTTGCCGAGTTGCGCGTTATTGCCCAGTTCCGGATGCGCATCGAGCGGCAGGTGATAAGCCAGCAGGCTTACATCGTTGCGCAACAGCTCGGCGATGCGCCGTTTCTTGATGCCTGTCAGGGTGGCGTCCTCGTTGCGCCAGAAATAGCCGTGGTGCACCAGAATCGCATCTGCACCCCAGGCAATTGCCGCATCCAGCACAAACTGCGATGCCGTCACGGCGGTGGCGATGCGCTGTACTTCTGCACGCCCTTCCACCTGCAGGCCGTTCGGGCAGTAATCCTTGAACAGGGAGATTTGCAGCAGGCTTGCGTTATAATCTCGCAATTCATTGAGCAGCATGCATTTTCCTTCGATATGAAACAGATGGTTCAATCATACCATGCGTAAATACTGGCTATTGTTCAGCCAGGCGGTCACCGTTGTACTGGCGCTGCTGTTTATTGTGCAGACGCTCAGGCCGGAGCTGCTGCCAAGCGCTGCGCGCAGCGGCGTGGTTGCCCTGCATGAAATTGCACAATCGCCTGTTGTGGACAGCAGTACTCCGGTGACCGGGTTGAGCGTTGCCGCGAAAAAAGCCATGCCGGCCGTGGTGAATATCTTCACCAGCACCATTGTCAGGGCGCCGAC
>JBFKMJ010000272.1:0-2222 GCA_041629915.1 Gallionella sp. | reverse complement strand
CCACGTGCATCGCTCCTCAGGTACGCGCTTTCAACCAGCTGCCCACACCGGACAGGGCATGATCGAGATGTTCGGGTTGCGTTCCGCCCGCCATCGCCATGTCCGGCCTCCCGCCGCCCTTGCCGCCAACCTGCTGCGCCACCATATTGACCAGATCTCCTGCCCTGACTTTGGCCGTCAGATCCGGCGTCACGCCCGCAATCAGACTGACCTTGCCGTCGGCCACCGAAGCCAGCACGATGACTGCAGAATGCAATTTGTCCTTGAGTTTGTCCAGCGTCTCGCGCAGCGCCCTGGCATCCGCACCGTCGATCCTGGCTGACAGCACTTTCACACCGTTGATCTCCTGTGCCTGACTGAGCAGTTCGTCGCCCTGCGCCGAAGCCAGTTTCGATTTCAGCGTGGCGAGTTCCTTCTCCAGCGAC
Source organism: Gallionella sp. (assembly GCA_041629915.1). GTDB lineage: Bacteria > Pseudomonadota > Gammaproteobacteria > Burkholderiales > Gallionellaceae > Gallionella. The sequence goes on along the minus strand of JBFKMJ010000272.1, from coordinate 1,797 downwards.
TTCACGTTGTCGAGTATCTGCGCGACGCGTGCTGCCACTTCCTGCGGCTGTGCCTTCACCGCATCGGCGACCTGCTGCAATTGCATTTCCTGCTGCTGCACCAGCGCCAGCGCGCCCTCCCCGGTCACCGCCTCGACGCGCCGCACCCCTGCCGCCACGCCGCTCTCCGCAACAATCTTGAACAAGCCGATGTCGCCGGTACGCTGCACATGCGTGCCGCCGCACAACTCACACGACGAACCGATGTCCAGCACACGCACTTCGTCGCCGTATTTTTCACCGAACAGCATCATCGCGCCGGTCTTCTGCGCGTCCTCGATGGACATCACGCGCGCCCGGCTCTCTGCGTTGGCGAGTATTTCGGCATTCACGAGGTATTCCACCCTGCGTATCTCGGCATCCGTCAGCGGTTGCGTATGCACGAAGTCAAAGCGCGTCTTGTCAGCGTCCACCTGCGAGCCCTTCTGCTGCACATGCGCGCCGAGCACCTCGCGCAATGCCTTGTGCATCAGGTGCGTGGCCGAATGGTTGCGCACCGTGCGACTGCGTGCCGCGCCATCCACCCTTGCGTTGACACTATTGCCCACGGTCAGCTTGCCGGTCGTGACCACGCCGTGATGGCCGAACACGTTGGCCTGGATCTTCTGTGTATCTTCCACCGCGAAGATGCCGTGCACGCTACGCAGCTCGCCGCTGTCGCCAACCTGCCCGCCGGATTCGGCATAGAACGGCGACTCGTCCAGCACCACCACGCCCATGTCACCTTCGTTGAGCTCATTCACTTCCGCGCCGTCCTTGTACAAGGCGAGCACGCTGCCCTTGTGCTCCAGCGTCTCGTAGCCATGGAAATTGGTCGCCGGGCCCTCGTATTCGAGGTTGGCCGCCATCCTGAACTTGCCCGCCGCGCGCGCCTGTTCCTTCTGGTGCGCCATTGCCTTATCGAAAGCCGCCACATCTACCGCGACGTCATGTTCGCGGCATACGTCCTGCGTCAGATCGAGCGGGAAGCCGTAAGTGTCGTGCAGCTTGAATGCGGTCTCGCCGTTGAATACGTTATCTTTTGACTTCATCACCTTTACTCCCTCTCCCGCAGGCGGGAGAGGGTTGGGGTGAGGGGCTGCAAGCTCGCTTAAAGCTGCCTCGAGTATCGCCATGCCATGTTCGATGGTCGCGAAAAAGCGCTCTTCTTCCAGCTTGAGCACCCCCTTCACGCGCACCTGTGCCTCGGCCAGTTCCGGATAAGCCGCGCCCATCTCGGCCACCAGATCGGGCACCATCCTGTAGAAAAACGCCTCGCGCGCGCCAAGCTTGTAGCCGTGGCGGATCGCGCGGCGGATGATGCGGCGCAGCACATAGCCGCGCCCCTCGTTGCCGGGAATCACGCCATCGGTTATCAGAAACGCGCAGGCGCGGATGTGATCGGCCAGCACCTTGAGCGAATTGTTCGTCAGATCGTTGGATTTGGTCTCGCGCGCCGCCGCGCAGATGAGATTCTGGAACAGGTCGATCTCGTAATTGGAATGCACCTGCTGCAATACCGCCGAGATGCGCTCCAGCCCCATGCCGGTATCCACCGACGGTCTGGGCAGCGGATGCATGACGCCGTGCTCGTCGCGGTTGAACTGCATGAATACGTTGTTCCAGATTTCGATGTAGCGGTCGCCGTCTTCCTCGGCGCTGCCCGGCGGGCCGCCCCAGATATCCGCGCCGTGGTCGTAAAATATTTCCGTGCACGGGCCGCATGGACCGGTGTCACCCATCATCCAGAAATTATCCGACGCATAGCGCGCGCCCTTG
>JBFKMJ010000271.1:0-2291 GCA_041629915.1 Gallionella sp. | reverse complement strand
CTTTACCGTCCTGCTGCCTTTGCCATAATGGTTGAAAGAGAGACTGTGGACGCCTTTAGAAATTTGTCTTTGCGGGATAAAGCGCAAGGAGCCGCACAGCGAATGACGAGGCATATCTGGCTGGATAGACGAGGAATGAGCGGCAACGGAGTTGCGGCGAAGCAGATGTGAAACTGCGAAGCCGTGGCCGGAACCAACACGCGACACAGCGATTCGCCCGAATAACAAATCTATAGAGGTGTACATGAAATCTGTCTGGATTATTGATGATGACCGCTCCATCCGCTGGGTACTGGAAAAAGCGCTGACACGCGAAGACATTGCATTCAAGAGCTTCGCCATGGCGGATGATGCGCTGCGCGCGTTAAGCCAGGACACGCCGCAGGTCGTGATCAGCGACATCCGCATGCCCGGCAGTTCGGGGCTGGATTTCCTGCAGGCGCTGCACCAGCGCCATCCGCTGGTGCCGGCCATCATCATGACCGCCTACTCCGATCTCGAGAGCGCCGTCTCCGCCTTCCAGGGCGGCGCCTTCGAGTATCTGCCCAAGCCGTTTGACATCAATCATGCAGTCGAGCTGATCCGGCGCGCGCTTGAACAAAGCCAGCGCAAATCAGGCGATGCGCAGGAAATGGAAATTGCCGCCGACATCCTCGGCCAGGCACCTGCGATGCAGGAGGTATTCCGCGCCATCGGCAGATTATCGCAATCGCACGCCACCGTGCTGATCAACGGCGAATCCGGCACCGGCAAGGAACTGGTGGCGCGCGCCCTGCACCGCCACAGCCCGCGCGCAGACAAACCGTTCATCGCCATCAACACCGCCGCGATACCCAAGGACCTGCTCGAGTCCGAGCTGTTCGGTCACGAGCGCGGCGCATTTACCGGCGCGGCCACCACACGGCGCGGCCGCTTCGAACAGGCCGAAGGCGGCACGCTGTTCCTCGACGAGATCGGCGACATGCCGGCTGATTTGCAGACTCGCCTGTTGCGCGTGCTGTCAGACGGAAACTTCTACCGTGTCGGCGGCCATCAGCCGATCAAGGCCAATGTGCGCATCATTACCGCCACCCACCAGAATCTGGACGAACACGTCAAACAGGGGCTGTTCCGCGAAGACCTGTTCCATCGGCTGAATGTAATCCGTCTGCGTCTGCCGCCGCTGCGTGAACGCCGCGAAGACATCCCGCTGCTGGCAAAATATTTCCTGCAAAAAAGCGCGCGCGAACTGGCCGTCGAACAAAAACAATTCAGTGACGCGACCCTGCAATATCTCACCGCGCAGGATTTCCCCGGCAACGTGCGGCAACTGGAAAACCTGTGTCACTGGCTGACCGTCATGACACCGTCACAGATAGTGGAAATCGCCGACCTGCCACCGGAATGGCGCAGTGAGAGCAGTGCGAATGCCGCCGGCAACGGCGAATGGTGCGTCGCGCTGGGGCTGCATGCGGCGCAAGCCCTGCAGCGTGGCGATGAGCGCATCATGGATACCCTCTCCACACAATTCGAGCGCACCCTGATCCTGCAAGCCTTGCAGCACACCGGCGGGCGCCGCATTGAAGCCGCGACGCTGCTCGGCATCGGGCGCAATACCCTGACGCGCAAGATACAGGAACTGGGGCTGGAAAATCAGGAGCCGTAGGCGGGCGGTTTGTACGAGGAAGAGCTATCCACGAAAGGCACAAAAATCACGAAATAAAACCACTGTTTTTTTTCGGCTTGGCTTTGTTCGTGGTGTTCGTGTTTTTCGTGGACGAGAGGTCCTTCAATAGCTTCTCGTGTATTCCGCCGAAACCGCCGTTGCTCATCACCAGCACATAATCACCTGAGCGCGCGGCAGCGGCGATGGCTTCGATCAGCTCATCGAGATTATCCTTTACCACGGCATTTTCACCCAGCGGTGCCAGCGCGCCGCGTACATCCCAGTCGATGTTTCCGGCATGGCAGAACACCCGGTCGGCATCCTTCAGACTACCAGGCAGCGCATCCTTCATCACGCCCAGCTTCATGGTGTTGGAGCGCGGCTCCAGCACCGCCAGTATTCTCGCGTTACCGACCTTGCGGCGCAGCCCGGCGATGGTCATGTCGATCGCGGTGGGATGATGCGCAAAGTCATCATACACGGTGATACCGTTGACCGTGCCACGCACTTCCATGCGCCGCTTCACGTTTCTGAATTCGGCCAACGCCGCCAGACCTTGTGCCACCGGGACACCAACATGGCGTGCCGCAGCCAGCGCGGCCAGCGCGTTCATGTGGTTGTGCTCACCGAGCAAGTCCCATTGCAG
>JBFKMJ010000270.1:0-2342 GCA_041629915.1 Gallionella sp. | reverse complement strand
GTCAATACGGGCAACGTGTCAGAATACCCTCCGTTGACGCTGCACCTTGAATACCCTGCAGGAGTTCCTGATGAGTTCACCCGATCATCCGAATTGCTTCGATGCCGATTTTTTCAGGCGCACTGTTTTGCTGCTTGCCGCCATCGCCCTTGTCGCCGCCTGCGGCGGCAAGGCAAGGGAAGCTGCGCTTCCCGCCGGCAGCGAGGTGCTGGCGCTCGGCGACAGCCTGACCGCCGGCAATGGCGTGGCTTCCGGAGAAGCGTGGCCCGAGCTGCTGGCTGAACGGACGAGATGGGTGGTCATTAACGGCGGGATAAGCGGCGACACCAGTAGCGGCGCCCTGCAACGCCTGCCGGCACTGCTTGAGGAGCATAATCCGGTTTTGGTGCTGGTGGCACTGGGGGGCAACGATATGCTGCGGCGCATCCCAAAGGCGGAAACCATCGCCAATCTGGGGCAGATACTCGGCCTGATAAAGGGACAGGGAGCCAGACCGGTCTTGCTGGCGACGCCGGAACCAAGCGTCGTGAGTGCCGCCTTCCGTAACCTGTCCGCGGCGAATTTTTACCGCGAAGTGGCCGATGCGCACGGGGTGCCGCTGATCGAAGACGCGATCGCCGACGTGCTCTCCGACCCGCAATTGAAAGGCGATCCGCTGCACCCGAATGCCGCCGGGCATGCACAATTGTCGCAGAACATTTTTGATGCGCTGAAGTCCATCGGCTATGCTGCCGAATAATGAAATACAGACTGGAGGCTGAAGATGGAAAAGGATTTCTGGCTGGAACGATGGGAACGGGAAGAAATTGGTTTTCACCAGAATGAAATCAATCCCCATTTGCGCGAGTACTGGCCGGAGCTGCGGCTTGCGCATGGCTGCGAGGTGTTCGTGCCGCTGTGCGGCAAAAGCCGCGACATGCTGTGGCTGCGCGAGCAGGGACATGCGGTGATGGGTGTGGAGTTGAGCGCCATCGCGGTGCAGGCGTTCTTCAAGGAAAACGGTTATACCCCGCAGCGCATGGCCAACGAAAAGTTCGATCGTTATTCAACTGACGGCCTGCGCATCCTGTGCGGTGATTTTTTCGATCTGGGCAAGGAGTATCTGGCCAAAGTGGGCGCGGTATACGACCGCGCGTCACTGGTCGCGCTGCCGCCGGAAATGCGGGAACGTTATGCGTGCCATCTGGTGAACATCCTGCCGCCCGGCACGCAAATACTGCTGATGACCTTCGATTATCCGCAGGCCGAAATGGCGGGTCCGCCGTTTGCGGTTTCCGTGAACGAGGTGGAATCGCTCTACCGCGAGCACGCGGAAATACGCCTGTTAACGCAACTGGAGGTGTTGGCAGAGTACCCGCGTTTTCAGGAGCGCGGCCTGAGCAGGTTGCAGGAAAACATCTTTTTGCTGACGCTGCGCAAGCGTTGATCCCGAAAGCCGCTGTACGGACAACCGCTTCTTAAGAACTGAACGCTCAGAACGTTACAACTCAACCGTCTGGCCGGGTTCCGGCACCGTCACGGTCCAGCCCCGCTCAGTCTGCAGGCGCTCCGCGAACGCGAGCGCCGCGCTTTCTTCACCGTGCACCACGAAGGTCTGGCGCGGCGGCTGTTTGAAACCGCCGGTCCAGGCAAGCAGCGCCGCCTGATCGGCGTGCGCCGAAAACCCGCCAAGGGTGTGCACCGAGGCGCGCACCGGAATCTCATGACCGTAGATGCTTACCCGCTTCGCACCGTCCACCAGGCGCCGCCCGAGCGTGCCCTGCGCCTGAAAGCCGGTGATCAGGATGCTGTTCTCGGCGCGCCCGAGGTTGTGACGCAGATGATGCTTGATGCGCCCGGCATCGCACATGCCGCTCGCGGAAATGATGATGGCACCGGAGCGTATCTGGTTCAGCGCGATGGACTCCTCGGTGCTGCCGGTGAAGCGCAGGTTAGGTAAACCGCGTCCCGCCGCGTGCCATTCGGCGAGCTGCTTCGCCTCGTCATCGAACAGTGTCAGATGCTGCATGGTGAGCTGGGTCACGGCCGTCGCCATCGGTGAATCCACGATGATATTCAGGCCGCTCAAACGACCCTCGCGCGTCAATTGATGCAGGTGGTAGATGATTTCCTGCGTGCGCCCGACCGCGAATGCCGGAACGATGACGTTGCCGTGCTTGACGCGCAGCGTGTGCTCGATCACATGCACGAGCTCTTCCATCGTGTCCGGCATGTTCTTGTGCGCGCGGTTGCCATAGGTGGACTCGATGAACAGCACGTCCGCCTCCTCGATCAGGGTCGGATCGCGCAGAATCGGCCGGTCCGGCTGGCCGAGATCGCCGGTCATGACCAGCTTCGTGGTC
>JBFKMJ010000269.1:0-2343 GCA_041629915.1 Gallionella sp. | reverse complement strand
GAGGGCGCCGTTTCCGGGCTGGGTTTCTCGACGATGGCGTTGACCCGTTCCACACCCGGTTCCAGATTGGTGCTGCCAACGATGCCGTAGCTCGCGGTCTGCTCGCGCGGCACGTTTTGCACGCCCAGAATCGAACACGGGTGGCGCTGGAACACGTCCACCATCTGCTTGACGATGGGGATGTCGCCATCGATCAGATCATCTGCCAGGATGACCGCGAATGGCTCATCCTGCACCACCGGCTGTGCACACAGTACCGCGTGCCCCAGCCCCAGCGCCTCGGGCTGACGGATGTAGATGCAGTTCACATGCTTGGGCACCACACTCCGCACCATGTCCAGCAGCTCCTGTTTGCCGCGCGCGGCCAGTTCCGCTTCCAGTTCGTAGGCTGTGTCGAAATGGTCCTCGATGGCGCGCTTGTTGCGCCCGGTGATGAATACCATGTCGGTAATGCCCGCCGCCACCGCCTCTTCCACCGCATACTGGATCAGCGGTTTGTCCACCACCGGCATCATCTCCTTCGGGCTGGCCTTGGTGACCGGCAGAAAACGGCTGCCCAGACCCGCAACAGGAAAAACAGCCTTCGTTATTTTTTTCACTTATCTCACCTTCGCAAACTGGCTGTTTTCGGCGCAGGCTAACCGGCAAAGCCGGTTAAGCCCGCAAGGGCGGCCGCAGCCAAAAACAGCCTTTGTTATTTTTTTCATTTATACATTTTTCCCAAATCAAAATGGTTTTGTCCATCCACAAAGCCGCCACGCGATCTGCGGGCAAATGTTTTTCAGGTTCATCGAGATATCCTCCCTGATCAGATTCCCCGTTGATATGCGGCGGAAGGATTGTACGTCAAGAAAAGCCGGTCATGAAATTTCAGAGGTCCGACATGGCTGTGGGATAATTCCGCCATGAATTCTTCCCTGCTTTCCGGTCTCAATCCCGAACAACGTGCCGCTGTCGAACTCCCCGCCCAATCCGCGCTGATTCTCGCCGGCGCGGGCAGCGGCAAGACGCGCGTGCTGACCACGCGCATCGCATGGCTCATCAGTACCGGCGCGGTGAGTCCGCACGGCATTCTCGCGGTGACCTTCACCAACAAGGCGGCGAAGGAAATGGCGACACGCCTGTCCGCGATGCTGCCGATCAACACGCGCGGCATGTGGATCGGCACGTTTCACGGGCTGTGCAACCGCATGCTGCGCGCCCATCACCGCGAGGCAAACCTGCCGCAAACCTTCCAGATTCTCGATTCCGGCGACCAGCTTTCCGCGATCAAGCGTCTGATGAAGGCGATGAACGTGGACGACGAGAAATATCCGCCGCGCGATGTGCAGAACTTCATCAGCTCCAGCAAGGAGCAGGGACTGCGCGCGCACGAGGTGGAAGCCTATGATTCCTACACGCAACGCAAGGTGGAAGTCTTCGCCGAATACGATGCGCAATGCCAGCGCGAGGGCGTGGTGGATTTTTCCGAGTTGCTGCTGCGCTGTTATGAGTTGCTGGCGCGCAGCGCGCAAATTCGCGAGCATTACCAGGAACGCTTCAGGCATATTCTGGTGGACGAGTTCCAGGATACCAACCCGTTGCAATACCGCTGGCTGAAGCTGCTGGCGGGAAAGAACAATGCGCTGTTCGCCGTGGGCGATGACGACCAGTCGATCTATGCGTTCCGCGGCGCCGATATCGGCAACATGCAGGAGCTGCTGCGCGACTTTCATATCGAGAGCGTCATCAGGCTGGAGCAGAATTACCGCTCGCACGGCAATATCCTCGAAGCGGCCAACGCGCTGATCCAGAACAACCGCAACCGGCTCGGCAAGAATCTGTGGACATCGGAGAGCGGTGGCGAACAGTTGCGCGTGTACGAGGCGGCGACCGATGTGGACGAGGCCGGATTCATTGTCGATGAAATCAAACAGTTGAAATCCGAGGGGATCAATCTCAAGGAGATCGCGCTGCTGTACCGTTCCAACGCGCAGTCGCGCGTGCTGGAACATGCGCTGGTGTCGGCAGGATTGTCCTACCGCGTGTACGGCGGGCTGCGCTTCTTCGAGCGCCAGGAAATCAAGCACGCGCTGGCCTATCTGCGCCTGATGGAGAACACCGACGACGACAACGCGCTGCTGCGCATCATCAACTTCCCGACGCGCGGCATCGGCGCGCGCAGCATCGAGCAGTTGCAGGAAACCGCAAAGCAGAACAACACGACCCTGTTTGACGCGGCAGCAAGGATGGGCGGAAAGGTCACGGCGTTCGTGGCGCTGATCGAGTCGCTGCGCGGCGCGACGCGCGAACTACCACTCCACCCGCAAGGAGTAGGCCGGGGGGTGCCCGGAGCCTCCGGCT
>JBFKMJ010000268.1:0-2354 GCA_041629915.1 Gallionella sp. | reverse complement strand
CTGTTCAACCCGGCGGCAACCAAGGTGCTGACGCTGGAATTGACCGCATCGGAACTGGATGGCCGCACCAAGAATATTGCCAGCCCGCGCGTGGTGACGAAGGACAAATTTGCAGCCACTGTCTCGGCTGGCACGCAGATTCCCTACCAGGTGTCGACCAGCAGCGGCGCAACCTCCATTGCTTTCAAGGACGCGACGCTGAAGCTCAATGTCACACCACAAATCACACCGGATGATCATATCAATCTGCTGGTGGCAGCCAATCAGGACACGGTGGGAACAATTTATGCCGGTGTCCCGAGCATCAACACCAAATCCGTCAATACCGAAGTATTGGTTGAAAATGGCGGGACGGTCGTGATCGGAGGCGTCTTTACCCAGGACATTTCGGATTCCACCCAGAAGGTTCCGCTGCTGGGGGACGTGCCGGTAGTTGGCTGGCTGTTCAAGAACAACGTCAAGAGCGACACCAAGTCCGAATTGCTGATTTTCATTACACCCAAAATCATGAAGGATGCGATGAATTTGCGTTAAGAGTATTAGTTGTTCTTGCAAAAGCCCGGGAGAGCCCGGGCTTTTGTTTTTATCGTTTACAATGCGCGGCATGTAAAGCAATCAAGCAAACAGTCGCAAATTCCGGTCGGGCAACCTGATGCTGGTTGGCATGATGGGCTCGGGCAAAACCACCATCGGGCGGACGCTGGCCAGGCATCTGGGCAAGGCGTTTGTGGATAGCGACGAAGAAATTCAGCAACGTACCGGCGTCACCATTACGCATGTATTCGACATCGAAGGCGAGGCCGGTTTTCGACAGCGTGAGTCTGCTGCCATTGGCAATCTGGTCGGGCGCGATAACATGGTTCTGGCGACGGGAGGCGGCGCGGTGCTGGCGGAGCAGAGCCGGGCGTTGCTGAAGCAGAATGGCATTGTTATCTATCTCAAGGCGGATGTGCATGATTTGTGGCAGCGTACTCGCCATGATCGCAGCCGCCCGCTGCTGCAAGCCGCTGACCCGCGTGCCAGGTTGAAAGAGCTGTACCACCAGCGCGACCCGATATATCAGGAGGTTGCGGATATTGTCATCCAGACCGGCAGGCAAAGCGCGCACGCCTTGATGATGGCACTGGCAAACGAGATTGAAATGTTCAGAAAAAATAACGGAGCGCAGTGACGCGTCCCTGCAGAATTGACCAAAAAATGACAAAGACACTGACAGTTGGCCTGGGAGAACGCAGCTATCCGATACATATCGGCAGCGGCTTGCTTGGGCAGGCAGAATTATTGCAATTCCATTTGCCGCGCAAGCGGGCGGCCATCGTGACCAATACGACGGTTGCGCCGCTCTATCTGGACAAGCTCCAGCATACCTTGCAGCACATCGGCGTCAGCAGTGTGCCGATTGTCCTGCCGGACGGGGAAGAATATAAGAATACTGCCACCCTCAACCTGATTTATGACGCGCTGCTGAGCAACCATTGTGAGCGTTCCACCCCGCTGATTGCACTCGGCGGCGGCGTGGTCGGGGACATGACCGGCTACGCGGCGGCAACCTACTTGCGCGGCGTGCCGTTCATCCAGATACCTACCACGCTGCTTGCCCAGGTGGATTCGTCGGTGGGCGGCAAGACCGGCATCAACCATCCGCTCGGCAAAAACATGATCGGCGCGTTTTACCAGCCACAGCTGGTGCTGGCCGATATCGATACGCTGAATACCCTGCCTGACAACGAACTTTCGGCGGGTATGGCCGAAGTCATCAAATATGGTCTGATCCGCGACCTGTCTTTTCTGGAGTGGCTGGAACAGAACATGGACAAACTGCTGGCGCGCGATACTGCCGCCTTGCAATATGCCATCGCACGCAGCTGTCAGAACAAGGCGGAAGTCGTGGCTGCCGACGAGCGTGAAAGCGGTGAGCGCGCCTTGCTGAATCTTGGCCACACCTTCGGCCATGCCATCGAGTCCGGTATGGGCTATGGCAGCTGGCTGCACGGCGATGGTGTAGCTGCGGGAACGGTCATGGCGGCCGACCTGTCGCAGCGTCTGGGCTGGATCAGCGAGCAGGATGTGGCGCGCATCCGCAACCTGCTTAAACAGGCCGGGTTGCCGGTAGTCTCTCCCGATCTGGGCACCGGCAAATACCTTGAGTTAATGGGGCTGGACAAGAAGGTCGAAGACGGCAAGATGCGCTTTGTGCTGCTCAAGGAAATCGGGCACGCCGTGGTTTATGGCGATGTGCCAGCGGAACTGCTACGGCAAACGCTGGAGGCGTGCGTGCATGGCTGAGCTTGCGCCTTATGCCGTTGATGAGGCCAACTCGCGCGGCCGGAAAATAACGGAGGAAGCGCCGCACG
>JBFKMJ010000267.1:0-2363 GCA_041629915.1 Gallionella sp. | reverse complement strand
CGTGATCCAGATAGCGCCATTCGTCGAACGCATTCGGGCCGAAGCCGGAACGCTTGATCGACTTCAGGAATTGCTTGGGAATGATCGCATCGGTATCGACGTTGGCGCGATCCAACGGCATGACCAGACCATCGAGCAGGGTGAATTTGCGCATTATTTGGTTGCCGCCTTTTCCAGTTGTTCGCCACCCTGCTTGATATCCTTGCCCAGACCTTCCATGGTATTGCAACCCGTCAGAAACAGAACCGCCATAAACAATGCGATCACTCTCATCATCATTTCCCTTTCAATCAACACTCACATCGACAAAATGCCCGGCAATCGCCGCCGCCGCTGCCATCTCCGGACTCACCAGATGGGTGCGCCCGCCCTGCCCCTGCCGCCCTTCGAAGTTGCGGTTGGAGGTTGAGGCGCAACGTTCGCCGGGTTCGAGCCGGTCGTCGTTCATGGCCAGGCACATCGAACAGCCGGGGTCGCGCCACTCGAACCCCGCTGCGATGAATATTTTGTCCAGGCCTTCCTTTTCCGCCTGCGCCTTCACCAGACCGGAGCCGGGCACCACCATCGCCAGTTTCACGTTGGGCGCGACATGCCTGCCTTTGGCAATTGCGGCTGCCGCGCGCATGTCCTCGATGCGCGCATTGGTGCAGGAACCGATGAACACCTTGTCGATGCTGATTTCGGTGATCGGCGTGTTCGCCCTCAGCCCCATGTAGTCCAGCGCGCGCTGCCAGTCCTGGCGCTTCACCTCATCGGGTGCGGAGGCCGGGTCGGGTACACGCTCATCAATGGATACCACCATTTCCGGCGAAGTCCCCCATGTCACCTGCGGACGAATGCCTGTGGCATCCAGTTCCACGACTGCGTCAAATTTTGCACCCGCATCGCTATGCAGCGTGCGCCAGTACGCCACCGCCTTGCCCCAGTGTTCGCCTTGCGGCGCAAACGGGCGTCCCTTGATGTAGGCAAAAGTTGTTTCGTCCGCCGCGATCATGCCGGCACGCGCACCCGCCTCGATGGCCATATTGCACAAGGTCATGCGTCCTTCCATCGACAGCGAGCGTATCGCGCTGCCGGCAAATTCGATCGCATAGCCCGTGCCGCCCGCAGTGCCGATCCGGCCGATCACCGCCAGCGCGATATCCTTGGCGGTCACGCCCTTGCCCAGCGCACCCTCGACCTGCACCAGCATCGCCTTAGATTTTTTCGCCATCAGGCATTGGGTCGCCATCACGTGTTCGACTTCGCTGGTGCCGATGCCGTGCGCCAGCGCACCGAACGCGCCATGCGTGCTGGTATGCGAATCGCCGCACACCACAGTCATGCCGGGCAGCGTTGCACCCTGCTCGGGCCCGATCACATGCACGATGCCCTGGCGCACATCGTTCATTCCGAATTCGGTCACGCCATACTCGGCACAGTTGGCATCCAGTGTCTCCACCTGCAGGCGTGAGATCGGGTCGGTGATGCCGCCGCTGCGCTGCGTGGTCGGCACATTGTGATCCGGCACCGCGAGTATTGATTGCACGCGCCACGGCTTGCGCTGCGCCAGCTTCAGGCCTTCGAAGGCCTGCGGGCTGGTCACCTCATGCACCAGATGACGGTCGATATACAGCAAAGCGGTGCCGTCGGCTTCCTGCCGCACCACGTGAGCATTCCAGAGTTTGTCGTAAAGAGTTTGTGCGCCCATATTGTTTCGCTTTTTTGGAGCGCGCGATTATGCCATAACGGGCGCGGATTGGCAGCCAATGGAGGCCATGGGTCGGGCAAAAACAGGCGCGCTTGCTGGTTTTTCGGAACGGCACGAAACGGGCCGTTCAGTTCTCCGGGGCAGGTTTGGCAAATTCGCCACAGAGTCCGAATCCGCGCTTGCTGCCTTTCTTTACCGTGTACATCGCCCTGTCTGCCGCCCCGATCAGACTCTGCACATCCTTGCCGCAATCCGGATAACGCGCGATGCCGATGCTGGCAGACAGGTAAGCCTGATGCCCTTCAATCTCATAGGGCTGCGCGATCGCGTTCAGTATCTTCTGCGCGAAATCCTCGAGATGATCCATCGGGCTGTCCTCGATGATGAGGGTAAATTCATCTCCCCCATAGCGGCTGACCGTGTCACTGGCTCTCACGCACCGGACCAGCCGCTGCGCAACCCTCTGCAGCACCTGATCGCCTGCCATGTGACCAAAGGTATCGTTGATATTCTTGAAACCGTCCAGATCGATGAAAAACAGGATGACTTGCCGCTGACCGCGTGCGGCGCGCGCCAATGCCTTCTCCAGCGAATCGAGGAACATCTGGCGGTTGGTCAGGCCGGTCAGCCTGTCGTAGAGCGCCCGCTGCAGGAGTTCCTGATCGGTTTTCCT
>JBFKMJ010000266.1:0-2366 GCA_041629915.1 Gallionella sp. | reverse complement strand
CGATCTAGGCTGTGGCGATGATTCCCGGCACGTCGCGTTCCGGCGCGACGATCATGGGCGGGCTGATTTTCGGCCTGTCGCGCAAGACGGCGGCGGAGTTCTCGTTCTTTCTCGCGATTCCGACCATGTTTGCCGCAACCGTCTACGACCTGTACAAAAACTGGGAATTGCTGCGGGCGGACGACCTGCCGGTATTCGTGGTGGGCTTTGTCACTTCGTTCATTGCCGCGATGTGGGCGGTGAAGGGTTTCATCCGCTTCATCTCCAACCATACTTTCGTGGTGTTCGCCTGGTACCGCATCGTGTTCGGGCTGATCGTGTTGGGCACGGCATACAGCGGCCTGGTGGACTGGTCGGTGGCATGAAGGCGGCGATTCGTGAAAATGTCCGCACCCTGCGCGAGCAGTTGTCGCCTGACACGCGCGCCGCCTATAGCGCGGCGATCACCGAACGGCTGTTGCAGTTGCCCGCATACCGGCAGGCCGATACCGTGCTGGGCTACATGAATTTCGGCGCGGAGTTTGCCAGCGACTTGTGGGTCGAGCGCGTTCTGGCCGATGGCAAACGACTGGCGCTGCCCAAGGTGAATCATCACACCAACCATCTCGACCTGTATTGGGTGGAAGATACGGAAAACCAGTTGGCGGCGGGCTGGTGGGGGATACGCGAGCCGGTGGTGGAGTGCTGTGAACGGCTGGCCGCAGCAAATGAGCTAGACTTTGCCTTGCTGCCGGGTGTAGCCTTTACCCGCGAGGGTGCGCGGCTGGGCTACGGCGGCGGGTATTACGACAAGCTGCTGGCGGGCATGCCGCAACGGCCTGAACTGGTTGCCGCGGCGTTTGCGCTGCAGCTTGTGGAAACACTGCCGCAGGAAGCCACTGACGTAAGAGTGGAGTGGGTGGTTACCGAACAGGAATCCATCGCGTGTGCGGCGCAATCGAGCGCATAAATCAGGTATTTCCGTTGTATGACTTGGCGGTAACGAGGGAGCGGAAAAATGGCGAACCTACCCGACAGTGATCCGCAGGAAACCCAGGAATGGCTGGATGCGTTCGAGTCGGTGCTGGAAAAAGAAGGGGCAGAACGCGCGCTTTTTCTGCTTGAGCAACTGACCGGCAAGGCCTGTGGTGCGGGTGCGTGTGTGCCGTTCAGTGTGACCACGCCATACTGCAACACCATTCCTCCGGAAAGTGAGCAGCGCTCGCCGGGCAACCACGAACTGGAACACCATATCCGTGCGCTGACGCGCTGGAACGCGACGGCGCTGGTGCTGAACGCCAATCGCGAATCTTCCGGACTGGGCGGCCACATCGCGACCTTTGCCTCGGCGGCGACGCTGTACGACGTGGGGTTCAATCATTTCTTTCATGGCCAGACCGACGATCACGGCGGCGATCTGGTGTATTTCCAGGGACACTCTTCGCCCGGCATGTATGCGCGCGCTTTCCTCGAAGGGCGGCTGACCGAGGAACAAATGTACAAGTTTCGCCAGGAAGCGAGCGGCGACGGCCTGTCCTCCTACCCGCATCCGTGGCTGATGCCCGACTTCTGGCAGTTCTCCACCGTGTCGATGGGGCTGGGGCCGCTGATGGCGATTTATCAGGCGCGCTTCATGCGCTATCTTGAGCACCGCGGCATCGCGCAAACCGCCGGGCGCAAGGTCTGGGCATTCCTCGGCGACGGCGAAACCGACGAGCCGGAATCGCTGGGTGCGATTTCGCTGGCGGGACGCGAGAAGCTCGACAATCTGATCTTCGTCGTCAACTGCAATTTGCAAAGGCTTGACGGCCCGGTGCGCGGCAACGGCAAGATCATCCAGGAGCTGGAAGGCGTGTTTCGCGGCGCTGGCTGGAACGTCATCAAGGTGGTGTGGGGCCGGCACTGGGATCGTCTGTTCGCCAAGGACAGGAATGGCCTGCTGCTGCAGCGCATGCAGGAAGCGGTGGACGGTGATTACCAGAACTACAAGTCACGGGACGGCGCGTATGTGCGCGAGCATTTTTTCGGCAAGTATCCGGAACTGCTGGAAATGGTCGCGGACATGTCCGACGACGAACTGTGGCGGCTGAACCGCGGCGGCCATGATCCCTACAAGGTGTATGCGGCCTATGCGGAAGCTGTCAGGCATACCGGCCAGCCGACCGTGATCCTGGCCAAGACGGTGAAGGGCTACGGCATGGGCGCGTCCGGCGAGGCGCAGAACCCGACGCACCAGCAGAAAAAAATGGATATTGAATCGCTGCGCATTTTCCGCGACCGCTTCAATATTCCGCTGACGGATGCGCAGGTGGACAGCATGAGTTTCTATCGGCCGCCGGATGACAGCCTGGAGATGAAATATCTCAAGGAACGCATCGCGACGCTGG
>JBFKMJ010000265.1:0-2397 GCA_041629915.1 Gallionella sp. | reverse complement strand
CTGGATATGACCTACCATGCCACCGAAGGTACCGCAGGTTGCGAGGCTGCCATCAAGGCGCTTTGCGCGGCTGCCGACAAGGCGGTGGCAGACGGATGCAACGTATTGATTCTGTCCGATCGCAGCGTTTCAAGAATGCGCGTGGCGATACCGGCGCTGCTGGCCTGCGCCGCGGTGCATCACCATCTTGTACGCGCCGGGTCGCGCACCAGTACCGGCCTGGTGGTCGATACCGGCTCGGCACGCGAAGTGCATCACTTCGCCCTGCTCGCCGGCTATGGTGCGGAGGGAGTGTGCCCGTGGCTGGCGTATGAGACCCTCATTGCCCTTGGCGTGGAGGATGCCGAACAGCGTTTCATCAAGGCGATCGACAAGGGGCTGATGAAGGTGATGTCCAAGATGGGCATTTCCACATACCAGTCCTATTGTGGCGCACAAATTTTCGAAGCGGTCGGCCTGAATGCGGAATTCGTCAATAAATATTTCACCGGCACGGCAACCCAGATTGAAGGCATTGGGTTGCATGAGGTGGCCGAAGAGGCAGCGCGCACTCATCGTAACGCGTTTGGTAATGACCCCGTGCTGGACAATGCGCTGGAGGCGGGCGGTGAATATGCCTGGCGCGTACGCGGCGAAGAGCACATGTGGACGCCGGATACCATCGCAAAACTGCAGAGCGCCACGCGTACCAACAACCCTGCAACCTTCAGGGAGTATGCCCGGCTGATCAACGAACAGAGCCAGAAGCTGAAAACCCTGCGCGGCCTGTTCGACATCAGGCCGGCAGGCCCGGCTGTGCCGCTGGAAGAAGTCGAGCCGGCCAAAGAAATCGTCAGGCGTTTTACCACCGGTGCGATGTCGCTCGGTTCAATTTCCACCGAGGCGCATACCACGCTGGCGATTGCAATGAACCGTATCGGCGGGAAGTCTAATACCGGCGAAGGCGGTGAGGATGCGGCACGTTTCAAAACATACAAGGGCGGCGAAATGCTGTCCGACATTATCGGCAAGAACCGTATTGTCATGGACCGCGAGCTCAAGGCGGGCGATTCCTTGCGTTCCGGTATCAAGCAGGTGGCCTCCGGTCGCTTCGGCGTGACAGCCGAGTATCTGAGCAATGCCGACCAGATCCAGATCAAGATGGCACAAGGCGCCAAGCCTGGTGAGGGCGGGCAGCTGCCCGGCCATAAGGTGTCCGAATATATTGCCAAGTTGCGCTTCTCGGTGCCTGGTGTCGGACTGATCTCACCGCCGCCGCATCATGATATTTATTCGATCGAAGACCTGGCGCAGCTTATCCATGACCTGAAAAATGCCAATCCGTCAGCTTCAATTTCGGTCAAGCTGGTTTCCGAGGTCGGCGTTGGCACGGTTGCAGCCGGCGTGGCCAAGACCAAGGCGGATCACATCGTCATCTCCGGTTTTGATGGAGGTACCGGCGCATCGCCGCTTTCCTCGATCAAACATGCCGGCACCTCGTGGGAACTGGGCCTGGCAGAGGCACAGCAGACACTGGTGCTGAACCAGTTGCGCGGGCGCGTCGCATTGCAGGTGGATGGGCAGCTGAAGACCGGGCGCGACGTGCTGATCGGCGCGTTATTGGGTGCGGATGAATTCGGCTTTGCCACTGCGCCTTTGGTCGTGGAGGGCTGCATCATGATGCGCAAATGTCACCTCAACACCTGCCCCGTGGGTGTGGCGACCCAGGATCCCGAGTTACGCAAGAAATTTACCGGGCAGCCGGAACACGTGGTGAATTTTTTCTTCTTCGTCGCCGAAGAGGTGCGCGAGTTGATGGCGCAACTGGGTGTGCGCAAGCTGGACGAACTGATCGGGCGTAGCGATCTGCTGGATATGAAACAGGGAATCGCACACTGGAAGGCTCAAGGGCTGAACTTCTCCCGGATATTCCACCAGCCGGACGTGCCGGCCAGCGTGGCGCGCAGACATGCCGAGGCACAGAATCACGAGTTGGAAAAAGCGCTGGATAACACCCTGATTGCCCAGGCACAGGAAGCACTGAACGACAGGAAACCCGCATTGATCGAAAGCCGGATCGGCAATACCAATCGCACCGTCGGTGCAATGCTGTCGCACGAGGTTGTCAGGCGTTACGGCCATGCCGGGCTGCCAAACGACACCATTCAGGTGCGATTCGCCGGCACGGCAGGGCAGAGTTTCGGCGCATTTCTGGCACATGGCATCTCGTTCGAGTTGCGCGGCGAGGGCAACGACTATGTCGGCAAGGGGCTGTGCGGCGGACGCATCGCCATCATGCCGCCCGCCGACAGCAAGCTGGTCGCGCACGAGAACATCATCGTCGGCAATACCGTGCTATACGGCGCGACCTCCGGTGAATGCTATTTCAGCGGCGTTGCGGGGGAACGCTTTGCAGTG
>JBFKMJ010000264.1:0-2490 GCA_041629915.1 Gallionella sp. | reverse complement strand
CTGATCGCGGTGAACAACACCTTCACGACCATGGTGAACATAGGCGAGGCGCGTATCGATGGCTGGGAATTGAGTTACACCGGTCGGATGGGCGATACCCGCCTGAAGGCCAGCGCCACACTGCAGGATCCCCGCGACAGCGCAACGGGCCAGACCCTGCCGCGCCGCGCCAGGGAATACGCCAGCCTTGCTGTTTCCCATGCGTTCGGCGCATGGGACACTGGCGCCGAGCTGCGCCATAGCGGCGCGCGCCATAACAGCAGTTTCGACAATTTCGTGTTGCCGGGTTATCAGTTGGCCAGTCTGAATGCCACCTACACAATTGATGCGCACCTGAACTTGTCGGCACGAGTGGATAACCTGTTCAATCGCGGTTATACCGAAGCGTATAGCTACAACACGCTTGGGCGCACACTGTTTGTGGGGTTAAACTATCAGCAATGATGGCCGTGCACAGGCGGGTTATCATCCCTGCTTATGCATCACAGCTTTGCTTTTACAACGGCTTCATGTACTGTTAGCAGTACTAAATATATACGCCAAATTCAGGAGAGGGTATGAACAACAATCGAATCAAAACCATTGCCGTTTTCGCAACCCTGGTTGCATTGATGGTGGCAACCCGCGATCACCACTTCGGCTCTGCTCTGCATCTGCCGGATGCTTCGCTGGCGATATTTCTGCTGGCAGGCTTCTATCTGCCGCGCCTGGTGCTGCCCGTGCTGTTGATCGGTGCCGGACTGACGGACTATTTTGCGATCAACCATAACGGCGTCAGCGACTGGTGCGTTACGTCAGCCTACTGGTTCCTGATCCCGACCTATGCCGTGATGTGGTATGCGGGGAAGTTTTACATGGCACGCCACAGCCAGTCCTGGCACGGGCTGGCATTATTTGCGGCGACGGCCTTGCTGGCGACCAGTGCGGCCTTCGCGATTTCCAGCGGCAGCTTTTACCTGTTTTCCGGTCGATTCGCCGATATGACTGCGCTGCAATATGCAGGCAGTGTCGCCCAATATTACCTGCCCTACCTGAGCGGCACATTTTTGTATCTGTCGATTGCTGCGGGTATGCATGTCGTCGCGACAAATTTTTCCAGGCATCCCTCGCACGCCTGATATTCCTTAGGGTTATTGTGAGTCACCATGCACGCTAAAACCGTCATGGTGCAGGGCACGACTTCGGATGCCGGCAAAAGCACTCTGGTCGTTGCTTTGTGCCGCTGGCTGGTGCGGCAGAGCGTGCGGGTTGCGCCATTCAAGCCGCAGAACATGGCGCTGAACAGTGCGGTCGCCAGCGATGGCGGCGAGATCGGGCGCGCCCAGGCGGTGCAGGCACAGGCCGCGCGCATACCACCACATAGCGATATGAATCCGGTGCTGCTCAAGCCGAACAGCGATACCGGCGCACAAGTCATCATTCACGGGCACTCCATCGGCAACATGCATGCGGTGGATTATCACGCCTACAAACAGACTGCACGGTCTGCGGTATTCGCCTCGTACGCACGCCTGAGCCGGCAATACCAGGCGGTGGTGGTGGAAGGTGCGGGCAGCCCCGCCGAAATCAATCTGCGCGCGGGCGACATCGCCAACATGGGATTTGCCGAGGAAGCGGATTGCCCGGTCATCCTGATCGCCGACATCGATCGCGGCGGAGTATTCGCGCACATCATGGGGACGCTGGCACTGCTTTCTGCAACGGAGCAGGCGCGCATAGCAGGCTTCGTCATCAACCGTTTTCGCGGTGATTTGTCGCTGCTACAGGACGGCCTGGACTGGCTGGAGCGCGAAACCGGCAAGCCGGTCATCGGCGTATTGCCTTATTTGCACGGGCTGCATCTGGAAGCCGAAGACGCGTTGCCGTCCTCACCCCCCTCTCCCGCAGGCGGGAGAGGGGTTGGGGGTGAGGGTCTATCCAGCAGCAAACTGCGCGTCATCGCACCCATCCTGCCGCATATCAGCAATCACACCGACTTCGATCCGCTGCGCATGCATCCGCAGGTTGAGTTTCGTTTTGTGGCACTGGACGAAGTCATTCCGCCGGCGGATCTGATTATCCTGCCCGGCTCCAAAGCGGTACGTACTGATCTGGCGTGGTTGCGCAGTCACGGTTGGACTGAGGCGATTCAGCGCCACCTGCGCTATGGGGGCAAACTCATCGGCATTTGCGGCGGCCTGCAAATGCTTGGAGAAAATATTCACGATCCGCTCGGTCTGGAAGGTGAGGCAGGCAGCAGCGCCGGACTGGGATTGCTGGAGCTGGACACCACACTGGCTGCCAGCAAGCATTTGCGCAATGTGCGCGGCGTGCTGTCGCTGGAATTCGCCCCGATACATGGCTACGAAATACATGCCGGTGTTTCTGCCGGCAATGCGCTGCAGCATCCGGCGGTACAGCTTGAGGATGAAGCTGGAAATCATTTTTCTGATGGTGCCATTTCTGCAGACGGACAGATCTTCGCCACCTATTTGCATGGCCTGTTCGAGT
>JBFKMJ010000263.1:0-2535 GCA_041629915.1 Gallionella sp. | reverse complement strand
TCGAGTGTCAGGTTGCGTTCGCGCATGCCGTTCTGCGCGTAAAAGCGTTCGGCCTCGTGCGGCATCGGCGCGAAAAAAGGCATCGCCAGCCAGTAGGTAAACTGCGGATATTTGCCGTGTATCTCGATGCGGTAGGTGTGCTCGTTGACCACCTGCACGCCGGGCAGCGGATGCGCATTCAGGTCCAGGAAGGCACCGGGATTTTCTTGTGCCGCCTGCTGCAGCGTCGCGGCGTAGTCTTTCAGGCCGACGATGTATTCGCTCATCACGCCGAAAATCGGCAAGTGCAGGTGCGGATGTGCGAGGCGCTTGATCTGGTAGGCATAGTCCGCCGCGGTGACGCTGCGTGTGCCGTTGCGCGGAAAATCATACAGCGCATAAATGCCGCTCAAATCGTGGGGCGTCAGATGGTCATATTCCGGGTTGCCCTGCGCGTCGCGCGCCAACGCCGGGTGCGGCTGATAGCGCATATTCGGCTTGATGCGGATTTCATACAGGCTGAAGGCGATTTTCTCCGCGGGCGTGTCGTCGGGTAACGGCTGGCGGTGTTTGTCCAGATAACGCACCGTCGGCATTTGCGCGGCCGCCAGCGGTATCAGTTGATAGGGACGTTTCAGGTAGTGGTATTGCAGCGGCGGTGCGTAAATCTGCGCGAGAAATTCATATTCGTTTTCGCTGTAGGCCTGTGCCGGGTCGAGATGTTTGGGGCGCTCGGTAAAGGCGCTGTAAAGAATGGACTTGCCCGCGTCCGCGGCCGGATAGGGATTGTTCCACAACCCGTCGGTACAGGCGGAAAGCAGCGCGGTCAGCAGGAAGATAAATGCAATTTTCATGTGTCGGAGTGTAGCGGAATCAAACCGGCGCGTCATGGCCAAGGCATGCGGTAACCCCGCTTATTTCCTGGTGCTATACTTGCGGCCGTTTTAATTTTACCCACACCAGTTCAGAGAATGGCACATCGCACCGCATCGCTGCTGCCGGTCGTATGGGATCAATGACATGTTGCGTTTATTGCGTTTGCTGAAAATCGTTTTCGTGGCACTGCGTTTCGGGCTGGACGAGTTCCTGCTCGCGCACGCACGGGTGCGCTGGATACGCGTACCGCTGAATCTTCTGCTGTTTCTGCGCAACATGTCGACACCGCGTGCCGAGCGCCTGCGTCTCGCGCTGGAAAGCCTCGGCCCGATATTCGTCAAGTTTGGCCAAGTGTTGTCCACGCGGCGCGATTTGATGCCATGCGACATCGCCGATGAACTCGCTAAGCTGCAAGACCGCGTGCCGCCGTTTCCTTCCGAACAGGCGGTTGCCCTGCTGGAGGCGACCTACGGCAAGCCGCTGCACGAAGTGTTCCGGAGTTTCGATGAGGTTCCGATTGCCAGCGCATCGGTGGCACAGGTGCATTTCGCGGTGCTGCCGGACGGACGCGATGTCGCGGTAAAAATTTTGCGCCCGGGCATCACGGACATCATTGCACACGATATCGCGCTGCTGAAAGTGGGCGCCGACCTGGTGGAGAATCTATGGGAGGATGGTCATCGCCTCAAGCCGCGCCGGGTAATCGAGGAATTCGAAAAGCATCTGGCCGACGAACTTGATTTGACCCGCGAAGCCGCCAATGCCAGCCAGCTCAAGCGCAACTTTGCCGGCTCCCCCCTGCTGCTGGTGCCCGAGATGTACTGGGATTATTGCACTGCCGAGGTGATGGTGATGGAGCGCATGTACGGCATCACCATCAGTCATATAGACGCGCTGCGTGAGGCCGGGATCGACATTCCAAAACTGGCCGCCAACGGTGTGGAGATATTCTATTCCCAGGTGTTTCGCGACGGCTTCTTTCACGCCGACATGCATCCGGGCAACGTGCAGGTGGCGGCGGACGGCCGCTATATCGCGCTGGATTTCGGCATCATGGGCACGCTTACCGACAGCGACAAGCATTACCTCGCGCAGAATTTCATCGCATTTTTCCGGCGCGATTACCGGCGTGTCGCCGAAGTGCATATCGAGTCGGGCTGGGCGCCTGCCGAGACCCGCGTCGACGAGCTGGAGGCGGCGGTGCGCGCGGTGTGCGAACCGATATTCGACAAGCCGTTGCGCGAGGTTTCGTTCGGGCGGGTGCTGTTGCGCCTGTTCCAGACCTCGCGCCGCTTCGGCATCGAGGTTCAGCCGCAACTGGTATTGCTGCAAAAAACCCTGCTCAATATCGAGGGGCTGGGCTTGCAACTCGATCCGGAGCTGGACTTGTGGAAAACGGCCAAGCCCTGGCTGGAAGCGTGGATGAGCGAACAGGTCGGCTGGCGCGGCCTGATAAAGACATTACGCGAGGAAGCGCCGTACTACGCGACGCTGCTGCCGCAATTGCCGCGCCTGCTGCACCGCCAACTGGCGAACGAGGCCGCCAACCGCAACGATGCGGCGCTGCAAAAGTTGCTCGCCCAGCAGAAGCGCTATAACGGCCTGCTGGTGCTGATCATCCTGCTGCTGCTGGGCATGCTTGCATGGCAGATGTATTTGTGAAGGCCGGGGATCCAATGG
>JBFKMJ010000262.1:0-2535 GCA_041629915.1 Gallionella sp. | reverse complement strand
TGAGCAGTTGTTCCATGAGTCCCCTGCTGATGCGCTGATAATCGGCGTCATGAAGGAAACGCCGCGTGCTGATGTAAAGTGCGTCGTCCACAAAATAAAGAATCCCCCGCGGAAAAGCAAGGTAGCGCCAGATGTTGTCCTGCAGCATGTAACGCGCCAGACCGTAGGTCAGCGCAGTCATCGTGCGCGCGTGGCGGGCGCGCAGACCGAAACTGCCGGACTCGTCCTCGCCGATGAAACTGGCCACGCCCTCGATACGCTCATATTGCGTCGCGCTCTGCACATGCAGGGTGAAGGTATTCATTCCTGCTCCTGCATGCTGCCGCGCATGTAGCAATCTTCCTCGGAAAGCGCGTCGTAGTCGCCGCGCATGAAAGCCTCGCAGTCGGTCAGCGTCTGCCCGAGCTTCACCGACGCGCCCTTGATGCCGGTGTGCGCCGTCACCACATGGAACGGCTGGGTCAGGTAGCGCTGCAGCTTGCGCGCGCGCTGCACGATGCGCTGGTCTTTTTCCGAGAGCGCCTCCAGCCCGAGCATCGCGATGATGTCATCCAGCTCCTTGTAGCGCGCCAGATGCTCGCGCACCCCTTCGGCAACGCTGTAATGACGGTCACCCAGAAAACTGCGGTCCATCATCTTGCTTGACGACTGCAACGGATCGATTGCCGGATAAATACCCTTGGCCGCCTGGCTGCGCGACAGGATGATCATGGTGTCGAGATGCGACAGGATGGTGCTCACCGCCGGGTCGGTCATGTCGTCCGCCGGCACGTACACCGCCTCCACCGCGGTAATGTCGCCGCTGCGGGTGGAGATGATGCGTTCCTGCAATTCCGCCACCTCGCTCATCAGTGTCGGCTGGTAACCGACCGTGGCCGGCATGCGCCCGAGCAGGCCGGAAATTTCGCTGCCCGCCTGCACGAAGCGGAACACATTGTCCATCAGCAGCAGCACTTCCTTGCCCAGCGTATCGCGCAAATATTCGGCATAGGCCAGCGCCGACAGCCCGACCCGGAAACGCACACCGGGCGACTCGTCCATCTGGCCGAACACCATCAGCGTGCGTGGCATCACCCCGGCATCCTGCATTTCGTGCCACAGCTCATGCCCCTCGCGGATGCGCTCGCCGACACCGGCGAACACCGACACGCCCTGGTGCAGGCTGACGATGGCGTGCATGAACTCCATGATCAGCACCGTCTTGCCCACCCCCGCGCCGCCGAACAGGCCGGTCTTGCCGCCCTTGACGAACGGACACAGCAGGTCGATCACCTTGATGCCGGATTCGAGAATGCCCGTCGCGGGAACCGTTTGCGCCAGCGTTGCCGGGCGCGCAATGATGTTGCGCATCTTACTGGCATCCAGCGGTGGTCCGCCGTCGAGGGGCGCGCCGAACACATCGAGCAGACGGTTCAGGCAATCCGGCGTGACCGGAATGCGCAACGGGCCGCCGCTGTCGAATACCGGCAGGCCGCGCCTGATGCCGCCGGTGGGATGCAACGCGATGGCGCGCACGCGGCGCTCGTCGAGATGGCGGTAGACTTCGAAGACATAGCGCTCCTGGTCGGAAACGCAGTACAGCGCCTGGTGCAATGGCGGCAGACGATCACAATCAACATCCACCACCGGGCCATGCACTTCCTCAACCGTGCCGATGGCCTCGTTCTCCGATTGTGCGAGCTGGGTAAGCTGTTCCAAGTGGGCTGCATCCGTCAAGTCAGGCTGGAAATTCATCGTACCATATCCCAGAATTCACTCTGCCTGGCGAAACGCCGGTTGGCCTTGCGCAACGCGGCAAACTGGCGCGACAGGCCGTGCGCGATCCAGCCCCTGGCCAGCGTCACCGCTTCCCCGTGCGCGGCCAGTTCCGGCAGCGCCGCCAGCTCGTCCAGCAGGCGATGCGCCGCCGCCACATCGTTGATCTGCCCGAGCACATCCTGCACCTTGCTCAGCGCGGCGAGAAATGACGCGGTTTCTTTTCGGTCATATAACGCGGCAAAAAACTCCGCGCTGTACCTCAGCTTCTTGGCGACGATACGCAAAGCGTGCAGCCGCGCGACATCGAGGCTGTCCAGTTGCCGCCCGGAACGGGCGAACCGTTTGGCCAGCTTGCGCAGACGAGTGTTGGCAAAATCCCGGAGCCGTGGCGTGGCAGACTCGGACGACGGCTGCCAATACGCACCGTTCATCCACAGGGCCATGCGTAATATCAGCCGCTGCAATTCGTGCGCCTGCTTCGCGTTGCGCAACCCGGCATAACAGGCCGCGCGCTGCCGCTCGCTGACCGCCAGCAGAGCCTGCAGGCCGGCATGGCCGGCCATGCGTGCACACATCGGCTGCACCGTCCCGGCAATGAACACGTCCCATTCGCGGATGCGTCCCAGCGCCACGCACAATGCCGCGACCTCCGCGTTCAATGCGCTCAATGTTTCATCGGCACGGAATTTTTCGGTCATGCGCAGCACCACGCGCAAGCGCCGCAAAGCCACGCGCATCTGGTGAAGATATTCCGCATCGTCGCTGGTCATCGCGCCG
>JBFKMJ010000261.1:0-2561 GCA_041629915.1 Gallionella sp. | reverse complement strand
CTGTCAGGAGAACTGGCATCGCATGCAAACCGGCATCGAAACCACTCCACCACCAATCATTCGGCAGTACATCAACCACCGTTTGGCAAAAATAATATACGACAGGTTAGAGCACAATCGCCGAACACCTGCGGCATGTGCTTTGCACTGATCGAAGAAATCCGGAAGAAAACGAAGAGGGGGAATTACTGGAAAACACTGGGGGGGCTGATACGCTATCAGTGGCGACGTGCGGCTTGTACGCACTCCCTGATAATTTTGCTGATTTTGAAAATGTCTTAGATCAATAACCACTATATATAGTATTTTTTTTCATCGACGGCGCTAATTGTAGTGGGTAGCAAAAATTTTGCAAGCGAAAAAATGGTCTATATATACTTTCCGCTTATGAGAAAATTTTCATGGCCTGGACAGCGCCGCGAGGTAGCGCATCCAGTCAAAGCAACAACCCGGATCAGTCTTTCGTTGTGGCGCAATATCACTGTGTCCGGCGATACCGCATATCGGATAGGCGGCGCGCAACGCCATGGTCAACTCGTGGAGTGCGTCATATTGCGCATCGCTGAACGGCACAGTATCACTGCCTTCCAGTTCAATGCCAATCGAGAAATCATTGCAAGTGGATTTTCCTTGCCAGCATGACTCACCCGCATGCCATGCCCGCTTCAAACAGGAAACAAACTGAATAATTTGTCCGTCGCGACGGACGAAAAAATGCGCCGACACTTTCAGTCCGGCAATCGTTTGATAGTAAGGATGAGCATTGATGTCCAATGTATTGGAAAACAACTGCTGAACACCATCACCGCCGAACTCCCCAGGCGGCAGGCTGATGTTATGTATCACCAATAATTCAATGGCTCCGGCGGGACGATCATCACAGTTGGGCGTCGGAATATACTCGACACCGGCCAGCACCCCCCGTGCGTCAATCTCCATTGACTGCATCACCCGGGCCTTTGATGTCCAACCGTTCCATCCGGTAACGCATGGTACGAAACGTCAGCCCCAGTAACTTTGCGGCCGCCGTGCGGTTGAATCCGGTCTGCTCCAGCGCTTCCAGCAGGGCCTGTTTTTCGACACGGTCCAGATATTCCGGCAACGGATACTTGCTGCTGAGTGAGATACTGTCAGACTGATGATGCTCCACGGGGATCAGCAACAAGTCCTGCTCCTCGATCACCCCGCCCGCGCACAGCGCCAATGCTCTTTCAATGATATTTTCCAGCTCGCGCACATTACCCGGGAAGCTGTAATTTTGCAGCTCATGCAATGCATTTTCGGAAAAACGTACCTTCTCATCACTGCGCAAGCGTTCCAGAATCCGCTGTGCGATTTCCGGTATATCTTCCCGTAGCTCGCGCAATGCGGGCATTTCGATCGGAATCACATTCAGACGATAATAGAGATCCTGACGAAATCCGGCCTGTCGCACCAACTCGGCCAGGTCATGGTGCGTTGCGCTGATGAGGCGCACATCGACATCCTGTTCGCCGGTAGCGCCTATTTTTCGCACACTCTTTTCCTGTATGGCACGCAACAGCTTGACCTGCATATCCAGCGGCAAGTCGGCCACCTCATCCAGAAACAAGGTGCCGCCATGCGCGGCCTGAAAGAACCCGTCCCGATCCTTTTCCGCTCCGGTGAAGGCGCCCTTCTTGTAACCGAAAAATTCACTCTCCATCAAATTGGCCGGGATGGCTCCGCAGTTTACCGCGACGAAGGGCTTGTCATGCCGCACTCCGCTTTGCACAATGAGTCGCGCGGCCAGTTCCTTGCCACTGCCTGATTCGCCGCTGATATGGACCGGTGCCTGACTGCGCGCTACGCGTTTGATGAGATCACGCACTCTTTCCATCGCTGGCGAATGTCCAAGCAACTCCTTGCTATCCGGCGCGACCGTTTGAGGCAGCTTCAGCGCAGATTTGACCAGGGCGCGCAGTTGATCCAGAGAAACCGGCTTGGCCAGATAATCAAATGCACCCGCCTTGAGCGCGGTAACGGCGTTTTCCATGTTTCCATGCGCAGTAATCACCGCCACCGGAATATCGAGATTGTTCTGCATGATGTGCTGCACCAACTGCAAGCCATTCCCGTCAGGCATGCGCATATCGGTCAGACACAGGTCGTAGCAGCAATCCTTCAACCTGGCCTCCGCTTCACGCACACTGGAAGCCGTGTCCACCTTCAATCCCATCTTGAGCAACGCCAGTTCAAGCAGCTCGAGAATGTCCGGCTCATCATCCACCAGCAACACAGCGGGAGATTTCCTCCGAGGGTTATCCGCCATACTCAGCCACCTGTTCCTTTCCCCTATGCAGTCTTCCAAACACAATACGGAAACATGCGCCTGACAGGGCATCACTCGCACGATATTCCAGCGACGCGCCATTTGCCTCGCACAATTCCTTGGCAATGTATAAACCCAGACCCGTACCCTCAGACGAAGTGGTAAAAAAAGGCTCGAAAAGCCTGCCCTGATCTTCAGCAGATATCCCCGGGCCGTCATCCTGCACGCTCAACACCATCCGCCCCCCCTCCATGTTCATCGTCAACTTCAG
>JBFKMJ010000260.1:0-2570 GCA_041629915.1 Gallionella sp. | reverse complement strand
CCGCCCAACACCGTGTTGCTCATCGGGCAGGAGATGAACTGCGGATTGCGCTCGACCAGCACCACATCGATCTTGTTGTTGCTCCACATGCGTATGTATTTGGCCGCAGTGGCGCCACCGAAGCCACCTCCCACGATGACGACGCGCTGCCCTTTTTTCGGGATAATTTCACTCGTGGCAAAGGCCAATCCGGGAAAAGCTCCGATTGCAATACCTGCCACACCCAGCTTCAAAAAATCACGACGATCTAGCGACATTTTATGCTCCTCAAATGGTCTGTCTGAATACTGCGCTGTCTTGCTCAACGCGGCTGTGCCGCAAAGAAGCTGCCCATCAACTCGAATTCCTCATCAGTGAAACCCTTGCTCAGCTGATGCATCACCGTAGCCGGACGCGCGCCTGATTTGAAATCTTTCATTTGGGTGACAAAATAGGCCTTGTCCAGACTGGCCAGCATCGGGAATCCTCCCACGCTTCTTCCGTTGGTGCCATGACAGGCTGCGCAGGACGCTGACAAGTCGCGTGCACGTTTATCAACGTCGGCATGCGCGCAAATCATCGGCAACATCAGTCCGATGGCGATTACCAGTTGCTTGATCATTTTCATCATTATTCTCCCTGTTGAAAAAATTTACTGCAAAAACACCGGCCTTCCGCATTTCCAGGTCAGTGCGAATCCATCAACTTATCTCCACCTCATCCGAACGCGTATTGCCCTGGTTGTCCAGCCAGGAGAGTGCGATCTTGTCTCCTATCGTCCCGCCCGTGAAGCGGAACACCAGATAGGGGTTCTTGGATACAGATGTGCCGAACCGCCCCTGCAGCACGATTTTGTCATTATGAAGCGCTTTGATTTCGGTGATATACCAGGCAGGGATCAGGTTGCCTGCCTCATCCTTGCGCCGGCCATTGTCCATCTCGTGCTGCATCAGCACGCGAACTTCGGTGTTCCCGTCCCTGGCAGTAGCGCGAATTTTGGTCGGTGCTGACATCAGCAGCCCCCCTTCGTGACTTTGACTTCTTTGGAGACGCGATAGAACTTGCCGTTGACCTTCACCAACGCGATGACATTCGACGTCTGCGCCATTTTGATTCTGGTGGTGATATAACCTTCAGTACCTTCCGGTATGTCAAAGCTGGCGACCAGCATGGTGGGATTCTTGTCCACCAGAATCAAGATTTGCTCGGTACGGGAAAGCGTACTTTCCACCGTAACCGGAACGACCGCGCCGTCTGCGGCAACATCTGGAGTGGTGAGCTGAATAGCTGAACTGCTTTCAGGAAGGAGGGCACCCAGCGCATCCAGCGCCTCGCCCATGGTCTTGGCTTCAAAGGCAGCCTTCAGCCCCTCGGCTGATGCAGCACCCGGCCGGATCAGGCCGATAACGGCAAGTAAGCCAAGCAACCCGAGACCTCCACCGGTTTTGAGGGCATTACGCCGTTCCAGATCGACTCCAGCTTCCATCACGCGTTTCCTTCAGGATGTACGGATAAATACAACAGCCGCATCGTCCACGATATTTCGCATAAGCGTCCATACCTATAACGGGTATCAGGAGTAACCCGTTGGGGTTATTTGCCAGACCTGCCCGAAATTTTATTCCGCCTGAAATGGGACAACCAGCGTGGTTACATCCAGCGCACCGGCGATTTTCTGCATGATGCTGGAGTTGCCCAGCGAGAAGGGAATAAGATGGTAACGCTGCCGCCCGATCACAATCAGATCTGCGGAAGTCTCCCGCGCAATGGCGAGCGTCTGCTCCACCGGCATTCCCATCGCGACACGACCAGTTACGCGGCTGCACAGTGTCGTCGCAAGCGCAACGTTCTGTGCATTCAGTTGCTCGGCCTCCGCTTGGGTTTCGCGCCGCTCGGCCACGCTGACAATAGTCAGCGGCAAGTCACAAGTGGCGGCAATGGTGGCGGCATGTGTCGCGATACCCTGCGCGGCGGGTGTGTCACCGACGGCCGCAAGGACGCCGCGCCGCCAGAATTCCGCCTTGCGTGGCACCATCAATACGGCACACGACGCATCGCGGATAACCTTGCTGACCATTTCGCCGACCAGCAGATTGGCCAGAAAACCGGGTTTGCCGCGCCGGCGTATCACGATCAGGTCGGTCTGTGCGCTCGCCGCTTCCGCCACAATCTCGCGATAAGGCTCCTCGCCATGACGGACATGAATATCAATTTCGATATTCAATTCGGCCGCACGTTTTCGCAGATCAGCAATTTTTTCCGCGGCGGCGCGCTCGTCACGCTGCACCAGCTCCGGCGCCTCGACCTCATAAACGGGATTGCTCACCACCGGCAACACTACGCGCAGCGGTACGCCGCAGCGTTGCGCCATCGCGAACGCGACACGCTCGGCACCTGCGTCGAACTCGGTATGCTCGGTGGCCAGCAGGATGCGGCTGAATGGATAAGCGTTCATGGTGTGCCCTTTAATGTCCGACGCCCAGCGTACCCGAAGCAGCGAGCAGCTGCACCAGTAATGCAATCACACAGATTGCGACAAACGCCCAGTCGCCGCGGCGCACATAGGTCGGAATCACGGCCAGCAGGCAGAT
>JBFKMJ010000259.1:0-2570 GCA_041629915.1 Gallionella sp. | reverse complement strand
GAATGCGTAACGTCAAATTATACCGCGCTGTAAAACCATTCATTTCCGCCGCGGCCGTCATTGCCACCTCGGCGGCGCTGGTATTTGCAATCTACTTCACCGAACTCGGCCTGCAATGGATCACGTTCCTGACCGGGTTGCTCGTGGCATCCATCCTGGCAGAGGCTTCCCGGTTGTCACGCTCGGAGTGGATACTGATGCGCCGCACGGCGCAACTTACGTCTCTGAAAGAAAAGCTCGAACGCATGAAACGCCAGCATGAAAATGGCGAGAAAATCCTCGCTGCGGTCATGGCGCGATCGCGTTTGATGGATGAGCACATCCCGACCATGGTTGCGCTGATCGACAGTGACGGCCGTTGCTCCTACCACAATCGCGCATTCCGGAACTGGCTCGAGCTAAGCCAGGAGCAGATCAACGGCCGATTTCTGCGCGACATACTGGGGAGCAGGATTTATGCGGAATTGGCAACTTCGGTTCGCCAGTCACTGGATGGGCAAGCTATAAGCTACGAGCAAACGCACACCATGCCCAACGGTACGGTGTATCACCTGCTCATGGAACATGTTCCGCAACTTGACGAGAAGGGCGTCGTGACCGGGTTCTACATGCTGGTAAACGACCTGACCGGGCGCGATGACGCACGTGCTACGGCCAGGCATGGCGCCACCGCAACGGCCAGCACACCGGCCATTGCCGGCAGTCCTGTCACGCAGAGTGTGCCGACCCATCAGGAGGCATCCATTGATTCCTCGCACGAAACAGTTGCTGAGTCGAGAAATGCGAGCAGACGCATTCTGGCCGCGATAGAAAACGGCGAATTCAGCCTGTTCTGCCAATTGATTGCACCGCTGGGAAGCGGTTCTGGAGAATCTGAGCATTATGAAATTCTGATTCGCCTGAAGGAGGAAGAGCAAAACATGATGCCGCCGGGCGCCTTTTTCCCGCTCGCCGAAAAACACGGCCTCATGCCGTACCTGGATCGCTGGGTGGTGCAGCACGTCCTGCAGCAGGTAACCCTTAAACATCGGCAGGGGATACAACAGCAAGGCTCGGTATCCTTTATCAATGTGGCAAAAGCCACAATCCGCGACCCGGAATTCCCGAATTTTGTCGCAACCGCGCTGCAGGAACACGGGGTGGCGGGCAAAGCACTGTGCTTTGAAATACCTCATACAGAACTTGCGCTGTCAAGCAAGGCGGTTGCCGAGTTTGTGCAGCAGATCAGAAAGCGCGGCTGTTATGTTGCACTCAGCGGCTTCGGTCGGGAGGGCGTCACATTTGATTTGATTCGCGGTTTCCAGATTGATTTTATAAAAATCGACGGCAGCATCATATTCAATCTTCTGCGCGATCCCCCCGCGCTTGCCAGGGTGGTGGCAATAGACCTGATAGCAAAAAAAATCGGCGTCAGGACAATTGCGGAAATGGTGGAGAGCGAGGAAACCATCGAAAAACTGCGTGAAGTTGGCATTGATTTCGCCCAGGGTTTTGGCATTTCGCGGCCACGCCCTTTTGGTGAGTAAACCCCTTATCTCTTGAGTCTGGTCAGGAACACGGTCACTTCCTCGCGATCGTGGTAAAGCTGCCTGGCCACCATGCGGTAGTTGATGCCTTCTTCATCCAGCCGCGCACGAATGCCGTTCAGCGCATCATCCAGCGCCGCAAGCCGCTGCTTCATCGGCAGCTTCAGATTGAAAATGGCGTGTCTGGCCAGCCCCGCTGCAAACCATGCGCCAATCAGGGTCGCGACCTTTGCCGGCTTGTCCACCATATCGCATACCAGCCAGTCCACCCCTTTGCGCGGCACATATTTGAAACCATCCTGGCGCAAATGCTGCACCAGCGGATGTTTTGCCAGCACACCCTTCATCGGGCCGTTGTCCACCGCCGTGACGCGGATGCCGCGCCTGACCAGTTGCCAGGTCCAGCCGCCGGGCGCAGCACCGAGATCGACTGCGGTCATGCCCTGGCGCAACAAGCGGGATTGTTCGCCGCGATCCATGAACACCTCGATGGCTTCCGCCAGCTTCAGCGTGGAGCGGCTCGGCGCTTCGGCAGGCATGGACTGGCGCAGAATGCCGTTAGGCCATGGCGCGCTGTTATGCGGCTCGCTGCTGCCGATCAATGCGGTGGTCTTGTCGGGAAAGAAGACATGCAAACGGGGTGAGCGGGGATCATCCTGCAGTCGCTCCTGTTCGCGCAGCGCGCCCTCCAGCAGTGGCTGAAAGCGGCGCGTGAAGGCAGACAATGTCTTGCCATCGTTGGTGTCCGGCACTTCCAGCCACAACGTGCCGAAGCTGCCGGGCAAATCGTCAATAGCGGACAGGATGGGCGTGAGACGGTCGCGTTCCGGCAACGGCTCGACGGTGTGATGCAGCCGGATCAGCTGACGCGCAAAAATCAGATCGCGATAATGCAATTGCTGTTCGTTCAGCGCGACGATGACATAGCCGCTATCCGGAATGATGGCGGGTTGTTCGGCGAGGACAGGACGCTGTTGGCGCGCCTGGCGCAAGACTTCCTGTGCGCAGTCCTGCTCGAAGCCGGCGCGGCAGTAAAGCAGCCAG
>JBFKMJ010000258.1:0-2574 GCA_041629915.1 Gallionella sp. | reverse complement strand
TGAGTCAGCGCGAAGTCGGCTGTTTGCAGGAACTGGGATTCGACGGCATGACCGGCCCGGCCATCGTGCTTGCCTGAAAGCACTGACGCAGCCTTGATGGCTGCGTCAGTTGTGTGTTGCCAGCATTGAGCCGGGTCAAATCGTCTCGTTGGCCCCGCCGAGCAGATCAAGTGCCCCCAGCGATTGACGCATCGAGCGACGCTCCATCAGCTTCTCCTGTGCCGGGAGTGGCAAGTCAGTGAAGCGGATCAGGTCACGCGAAATCAGCAAATCAATCAAATCTTCCAGCACCCGAACCAGCCGCATGTCGGATTGTTGAAGCGTGCTTTGTTCCAGCCCCATACGGTTGATGAACTCCAGAAATTCGGGAGCATTGGCCGGCAACTCTTCGAGGCCGCCAATGGATTCCAGACTCACTGAAGTAATCCGGCCTTCCTGATCGCGTTTCACATAGGGCATTGCAGTTCCTCTTGTCTTTGACTACGGATAATTAGGGCAACGCTGAACAAGTAGTGCCATTAGCCTGGCGCGCAGACTGATAAAAGCGATGGCTCGAATTTATCGAAACACGCCTGTCTTGCTGCCATTTCATCGCGTTTTCCGCCCTGATTCCCCTGTTTTTCCATTTCATGGGCGCACCTGTGGCAGCAAGCGACCTCGACACAGGTAAATATTGGCCAGCGCCAAGGCTGTGAAGGCACGGGTCGCGTTCTTCTGCAAACCGCGATAGCGCACCTTGGTAAATCCCCACAGCCGCTTGACCACCGCAAAGACATGCTCGACGCGCGCCAGGATGCGCGACTTGTTTCGGTTCTTCGCGCGCTTGACCTCGTCCACGATCCCGCCTCGGCGGGTGCGCTCGTTGGTGAAGTCGCGGGCGTGGGGCGCCTTGCTGGCGATCAGAGATTTCTGACTTCGGTACGCCGAGTCGCCATAGACCCGACGTTCCTCCCCATGCAGTAAATCCGGCAAGGGATGTTTGTCATGCACGTTGGCGGCTGTCACCACCGCGCTGTGCGTCAGCCCGCTTTGGCTGTCCACGCCAATATGCAGCTTCATGCCGAAATACCACTGCTGGCCTTTCCTCGTCTGATGCATTTCGGGGTCGCGTGCGCGGTCGGCATTCTTGGTGGAACCCGGAGCACCGATGATCGTGGCGTCCACGATGGTACCCGTGTTGATCTTGATGCCTTGTGCCTGAAGTTCTTGAGCTACGCGCACGAACAGGGCTTCGCCCAGGTCGTGCGTATTGAGCAGGCGGCGGAATTTGAGCAGCGTGGTGGCGTCCGGCACAGGCTCGCGACCCAGGTCGATCCCGACGAAGCGGCGCAGGCTGGCGCTGTCGTAGAGGGCCTCTTCGCAGGCCAGGTCGGCAAGGTTGAACCAGTGCTGGATGAAGTGGATGCGCAGCATCCGCTCCAGCCCAATGGGTGGGCGTCCATTGCCTGCCTTGGGATAGTACGGGGCAATTTCTTCGCACAGCGCATCCCACGGAACGAGCGCTTCCATCTGCCTGAGAAATTCGTCTCGTCGCGTGGGTTTTCGGTACGCGGCAAAGCCCGTTTCCTGATCGGCGGCCATCGCTAAGGTCTGTTGTTTCATCATGTCCTGAAGTTTAGCTGGGGCTGATTCAGTAGGGGGACTTGTTCAGCATTGCCCTAAGGCGCACCCTCACTCCGAACCGGCAGCGCACTTTCCAGACAACCGGCGTCCAGAAAAAACCTACACATGGTAACGATCACCCAACTCATCACGAGAAGAAAGGCAGAACCAGGCGAAACCGTGTTCCGATTGCGTTTTGACGCGAGCTCGCCGGTTACCGAACTGGTATTGAGTCCGCTCGGCCTGATGGGCAACATCCTGATCCGTGGCGAGAACTTCAGCGGACGCAACCAGGCGCTCACCACGCTATGTGGTGACGCGGCCACCGCGGGATTTGGCGTGATCTACCTCACCGAGGGACTGATATCGTCGCTGGTCGCCAGCCTGCGTGAAAAAGTCAGTGCAGCCTTCGGCCCCACCCGTTATCACGCCCTCAATGTCGCCGTCGAAAAAGACGGCAAACTGAAGGTGAGCCGCAAGGCGGTTTCGATACTGCAGTTCAACTCATACCAATCGCAAAGCAGCGTGGACGAGATCAGGCGACGCCTGCCCGGCATTCTGGACTGGATCGAGGAAAGCAATTTCGAGCACCCCCTGCTGCTGATTCTCGAGAATTACCATTTGTACTGCAAAGAGTTCGCGACCGACCTGCTGGCCCGCGCCAACATGGCAAATTGTGCGGTGATTCTCACCACCCGGGGATCGGATCCGAGAGCCGGCGTGATCCCTGACATCGAACCGGGTGTGTTCGAGAAATGTGCAACCATCCTGGACCTCAACCGCCGGCGCGCGAACGCCAAGGAGTAGGACGCGTCACATCCGGCACCTCGTCGGTCTCCAGCCCTTTTTGTCCGGCGTTCCCCGGTATCGACTCGCAGGCGCATGGTCTGGTCTAGACTTCAATCTATAGAATCCCACCCAAGGAGCGCACCCATGTCATCCATTGCTTCAACCCATCCCGCCTCAATGCCG
>JBFKMJ010000257.1:0-2585 GCA_041629915.1 Gallionella sp. | reverse complement strand
CCTTGATCGGCCCGGAACCAAACATGAACAGGGCAATCCCGGCAATCAGCGTCGTAATATTGGAGTCAAGTATGGTGCCGAACGCCCGGTCATATCCCGCATGAATCGCTGCCTGCGGCGTGACGCCGTTGCGCAGTTCTTCACGGATGCGTTCGTTGATCAGCACATTCGCGTCGATCGCCATGCCCAGTGTCAGCGCAATGCCCGCCATACCAGGCAAGGTGAGCGTGGCCTGCATCATGGACAGCAGCGCAACCAGCAACAACAGGTTTGCCCCCAGCGCCAGCACGGAAATGGTGCCGAACATCAGGTAGTAGACCATCATGAACAGTGAAACCATGATGAAGCCGATCTTGGTGGAATCAAAACCGCGTGTAATGTTTTCCGCACCCAGACTGGGGCCGACGGTACGTTCTTCGATAATCTCCATCGGCGCCGCCAGTGCACCGGCACGCAGCAGCAATGCGGTGTCCTGCGCTTCCATGGTGCTCATGCTCCCGCTGATCTGCACACGCCCGCCGCCGATTTCCTCACGGATAACTGGTGCGGTAACAATTTCGCCTTTGCCCTTTTCAAACAGGATGATTGCCATGCGCTTGCCGACATTTTCGCGCGTCGCATCCTTGAATCTGCGCGCCCCCACGCCGTCCAGATTGATATGCACGGCAGGCTCGTTATTGCGGCCGTCAAATCCGGGCTGCGCGTCGTTGATGCGCTCACCGGTAAGAACCACCTGTTTCTTCACCAATAGCAAATTGCCATCGCGATCCTTGAACATGTCGGTGCCAAACGGTGCGGCCGCACCCGGGGTGATTTGATGCTCCTCATCCACCATGCGCACTTCCAGTGTCGCTGTGCGGCCCAGAATATCCTTGGCACGCGCCGTGTCCTGCACCCCCGGAAGCTGCACTACCACACGATCCACGCCCTGTTGCTGGATCACCGGCTCGGCGACACCCAGTTCATTCACGCGATTGCGCAGGGTCAACAGATTCTGCTGCACCGCCGTGTCCTTAATGCGCCGCTCGGCTTCCGGCTTGAGCGTCGCGCGCAACAGGAATTCGCCGTCTTCATCTTTGCCATTCAACGCATAGTCGTCAAAACGCTGCCTTATTTCCTCTTCGCCCTGGCTACGCGCCTCGGCATCTCGAAACCTTATCGACAGCACGCCACCTTCGCGGCTGACACCGGAATAGGCTATCTTCTGCTCACGCAATGTGCTGCGCATATCGCCGATAACAGCCTCCAGTGCCTTGTTCAGCGCTGCATTCATGTCAACCTGCAGCAGAAAGTGCACGCCACCGCGTAAATCCAGGCCGAGGTACATCGGCAATGCACCAAATTCCGTCAACCACTGCGGCGAACGCGACAACAGATTGAGCGCGACCATATAGTCGTCGCCCAACTGGCTGGCCAGAATATCCTTGGCCTTGAGCTGGCTGTCGGTATCGGCAAAGCGCACCTTGACGCTGTTGCCGTCCAGGGTGGCCACTTCCGGGTTAAGGCTGGCCAACCTGAGAACGCCATCCACACGCTC
The DNA here is from genome assembly GCA_041629915.1 of Gallionella sp. Lineage (GTDB taxonomy): Bacteria > Pseudomonadota > Gammaproteobacteria > Burkholderiales > Gallionellaceae > Gallionella. The sequence goes on along the minus strand of JBFKMJ010000257.1, from coordinate 1,048 downwards.
CAGCAAGGCAGCATCCGCTTTCAGGCTGGTCCGCAAGGGCGACACCTGCACAGCCGGTGATTCACCGTAAAAATTCGGCAAGGTGTATATCAACCCGGCCAGCAGCACAGCCAGAACCAGCAGATATTTCCACAACGGGTAACGATTCATTGAAGCCTCTTGATTAACGCGCGCAGCAACGCCTGGCAATATGCCAATTGCCGGAAATTACTTGATGGATTTAATGGTTCCTTTGGGCAGCACACTCTGAATCGCAGTTTTCTGCACCGTCATTTCGACGTTTTCGGCAAATTCAACGCCGACATATTCTTCATGCACCTTGCTGATACGCCCCACTTGGCCACCAGACGTCACGACCTCATCCCCGCGTTGCAGCGCGCTGACCATCGTTCTGTGATCCTTGGCACGCTTGCTCTGCGGACGCAGGATGAAAAAGTAAAATACCGCGACCAGAACAATCAGCGGGAGAAAATCCAGAATGCTGCCACCTTGCACAGGTGGAGCCGCCTCGGCATATGCGTTATTGATAAACATTGTTCTATCTCCGGAGATAAATCAGAAAAGGGGGCGCATTCTAGCACGAAGCGTGCGGCGACTCACTCTGCCCGGTGCGCATCCGCCCCGTGCGCTTCAGCCGAAAATGCTCGACGAATGCGGCGAATGCATCCGCCTCGATGGCCGCACGGATGTCGCGCATCAAATCCTGGTAATAATGCAGGTTATGGATGGTGTTCAGGCGCGCGCCGAGAATTTCGCCGAGCCGATGCAGATGATGCAGATAGGCGCGGCTGAAGTTACGGCAGGTGTAGCAGTCGCACTGTTCATCAAGCGGGCGCGTGTCAAGACGGTATTGCGCGTTTTTGATGCGCACGTCGCCGTTGCGTGTAAACAGATGGCCGTTGCGCGCGTTGCGTGTCGGCATCACGCAGTCGAACAGGTCGACCCCCGAGGCGACGGCGTGAACCAGATCCTCCGGCCGGCCGACACCCATCAGATAACGAGGCTTGTCCTCGGGGAGCAGATCCGCGGTCACCCGAGCGGTTTCGGG
>JBFKMJ010000256.1:0-2647 GCA_041629915.1 Gallionella sp. | reverse complement strand
CTGGAAACCAGTTTGGAAGTCGGCACGATCTGCGTCGTATCGATGCGCGTGTCGCAATCGAACACGTCGCGGCGGGTTTTCACCGCCATCACGATTTCCTCCAGCGCGGCATTGCCGGCACGCTCGCCCAGGCCATTGATGGTGCATTCCACCTGACGCGCGCCGTTCATCACCGCGGACAGGGAATTCGCCACCGCCAGACCGAGATCATTGTGACAATGCGTGGACCAGATCACCTTGTCTGAATTCGGCACGCGCTCGATCAATTGCCGCATGCGCTCGCCCCATGCGGCGGGAATCGAATAACCCACCGTGTCCGGCACATTCAGCGTTTTCGCGCCAGCCTGAATCACCGCATCAAACACGCGCACCAGAAAATCCATTTCCGAACGCACCGCATCCTCGGCGGAAAATTCCACATCGTCGGTATATTCGAGCGCCCACTTCACCGCACTGACCGCGCGCTCGACCACCTGATCCTCGCTCATGCGCAACTTGTGCTGCATGTGGATCGGGCTGGTGGCAATGAAGGTATGGATGCGCCCCGACTTTGCCGGTTTGATTGCCTCGCCGGCACGGCGCACGTCATTTTCGCTGGCACGCGCCAACGAACACACCGTGGAATGCTTCACGGTTTCGGCGACTGTTCTTACCGCCTCGAAATCACCAGGACTGGCGGCGGCAAAGCCTGCCTCAATCACGTCCACACCCAGCTTTTCCAGTTGGCGTGCAATGCGTATTTTCATTTCCCGGGTCATCGATGCGCCGGGGCTCTGCTCGCCATCGCGCAAGGTGGTGTCAAAAACGATCAATTTGTCTGTCATGCTGTGCTCCAGTAAAAATAGGCTAAACCTGCGTAACCGGTGTACGGTTGGCGCGCTTGCTTCAAATGATGTGATGTGTAATTAGCGCGCGCCGCGCAGCAGCAGCGCAGCCAGCAGGCTGAAGGTGGAGTGGAGTATTGCGATGTGTGTAGAAAAATGCATGGTGTGAATCTTACCAGTTTCACCGCTTCACGCAACGGGTTGCTTTTTCTTGCGCAGACGCAGCGCCCATAGCACATAGCCGGACAAGGCGTAGCTCAGGAACAACGCAAACAATACACCGGGCGGATAACTGGAAATCAGGATGAAAAACAGCGCGATCAGAAAAATCATCAGAAAAGGCACGCTCTTGCGCATATTCAGATCCTTGAAACTGTAGAACGGCAGATTGCTGACCATGCTCAATCCGGCAAACACCGTCAGTACAGCCGCATACCAGCGCAATTCACCGCCCTTGAAACCGTAATCCAGCATCACCCAGACAAAGCCGGCCACCAGGGCGGCAGCGGCCGGACTGGGCAGACCCTGAAAATAGCGTTTATCAACCACGTCGATGTTGGTATTGAAGCGCGCCAGGCGCAACGCGGTAGCGGCACAGTAAATGAAAGCGGCGAACCAGCCCCACTTGCCCATTCCTTTCAATGCCCATTCATACATGACCAGCGCGGGGGCGACGCCGAACGAGACCATATCGGACAGGCTGTCGTATTCGGCGCCGAATTCGCTTTGGGTACGCGTCAGCCGTGCCACCCGGCCGTCCAGGCCGTCCAGCACCATGGCGATGAAAATCGCCACTGCCGCAAATTCGAAGCGCAGATTCATCGCCTGCACAATGGCGTAGAAGCCGGCGAACAGCGCGCCGGTGGTGAACAGGTTGGGCAACAGGTAAATACCGCGCTTGCGCAGGTTCATCGATTTGCGTGGATTGAATTCGTCCATGCGGTCAATGCGAAACGCGCGCAGCGTTCGTTTGCCTCTTCTCCCGCAAGCGGGAGAGGATTGAAGTGAGGGACACGGACATGGCAAGTCTCATGATGGGAAGCAGTGCAATCTTGTCATGCCTGTTAGGCTATCAGTTTTGCGGCAGGATTGCCAAGATAGTTGCAGTCGCAGACACCTTGTCGCCGATACTGACTTTCACACCGGCATCCAGCGGCAGGTACACATCCACACGCGAACCAAAGCGGATGAAACCGTAACGCTGGCCGCGTGCCAGCACATCGCCGGCCTTGATGTAGCACAGGATGCGCCGCGCGATCAGCCCCGCCACCTGCACAAAGGTCACGGTCTGCCCGTCAGTAGTCTTCAGCACCACGGCATTGCGTTCGTTTTCCGCGGAAGCCTTGTCGAGATCGGCATTCACGAACTTGCCGGGGAAATACTGCACCAGCTCAACCGTGCCATCCACCGGACTGCGGTTGGAATGCACATTGAACACATTCATGAACACACTGATCAGGATCGCCTCACGCTGCCCGTAAGGATCCTGTGTACGCTCGACCTTGATGACCCGGCCATCCGCAGGAGACAACACCGCACCGGCATCCTGCGGAATCTCGCGCGCAGGATCGCGGAAGAATTGCAGCACAAACAGCACGACAACCCAGGCCAGCAACTCAAGGATGCCGCCCACTGTGGACGCCAGCAGTGCAATGATGATGGAGCCGATCAGAAACGGCCAACCCTCGCGGGCGATGATGGGATGGGGGTAATTTTTCATAGGATTTTGGATTTGGGATTCAGGAAGAAATAGCCAGCGAAATTGAGGATCGAAGGTGTCTCCCCCAAATCCTCAATCCCAATTCCCAAATCCTAGTTCTTGG
>JBFKMJ010000255.1:0-2660 GCA_041629915.1 Gallionella sp. | reverse complement strand
CTCGGGCTTCGTGCTTTACACCAACGCACTGTGGCTCTACGTAAAGAAGCTCTACCACCTGCCCGGCTCGACGACGACCAGACAACACACCAACTGGCTGTTCCTGCCGGGCAGCCACCTGCCCGATTATCGCCGGCTCAGGCTGCTGATCCACTATGCACGGCGGCGCGCCACCAACCCCGATCTCTACCTGAGCTATGTCAATCTCTCATTCTGGGGCGAGGAAGGCGATGTGCTGGGCAACCTGCTCGCCCTGCTGCTGGGCCTGGCCGACGGGCATCGGCGGCGGCGTATTCTGGATGTCATCGCCGCCCATCCGACGGCCCATCCCGGCCTTTCGGTGCTGACGCCGATCCAGCCCGAAAGCCGTCAATGGCGGCCATACATGGGGCGCCACCGCCAGAACATGCCCCATCGCTACCATAACGGCGGCGTGTGGCCCATGATAGGGGGGTTCTGGGTGCTGGCGCTGGCCGCTTCGGGACGCAAAGCCTCCGCCGCGCAGGAACTGGCGCGGCTCGCGCAAGCCAATGCTGCCCGCAACTGGCGTTTTACGGAGTGGTTTGATGGCAAGACCGGCGCGCCTCATGGCATGGCCGGACAGACCTGGAACGCGGCGCTCTTCCTTCTGGCCCGTGAGGGGCTGGACAATAAGATTTTCTGAGCGGGGAACACGGAACACCGGAAGGGCTTCAACTGGGGCGACAAAGACGCTGATCAGATGAGACGGGAATGGCGGAGCAAAATCGGCAAGCACCACAGTGTGGTGCCCGGGACCGGAATCGAACCGGTACGAGGGGTTAAGCCTCGACGGATTTTAAGTCCGTTGTGTCTACCAATTTCACCACCCGGGCGAGTTGTTTGGAGGCGCGAGGCGGAGTCGAACCGCCCTTCACGGATTTGCAATCCGGTGCATAACCGCTTTGCTATCGCGCCGTGCTGCGAAACACAGGCTTAAATGATTAAGGGAAAGCGAGAATGCTTTCCCTTGGATTTGGAGCGGGAGAAGAGTCTCGAACTCTCGACCTCAACCTTGGCAAGGTTGCGCTCTACCAACTGAGCTACTCCCGCAAAACGAGTGCGCATTATAGGCACATTCAAATTTCTGTCAATAATTTTGCCGGAAAAGTTTGACGCAGAAACACGCGCTGTCAAAGTGTTTTCAGTTTGAATAAACGTTTGAAATTTTCCGTGGTATACCGCCCTATTTCTTCCACGCTGACGCCGCGCAACGCGGCAATCTCTTCGGCCACATGCTTCACATATGCCGGCTGGTTGAGCTTGCCGCGATGCGGTGCGGGTGCCAGATAGGGCGCATCGGTCTCGATCAGTATGCGCTCCAGCGGTACACGCCGCGCGACCTCCTTGATCTGCTTGGCATTTTTGAAGGTGACGATACCGGAAAACGAGATGTGAAATCCCATCGTTAACGCGGCCTCGGCCACTTCCCAGGTTTCGGTGAAGCAATGCATCACGCCGCCCGCCTCGGCGGCATTTTCCTCAGACATGATGCGCAGCGTATCTGAAGCCGCCTCGCGGGTGTGGATGATGAGCGGCTTGCCGGATTCGCACGCGGCGCGAATATGGTTGCGGAAACGGGTGCGCTGCCATTCCAGATCCCCCTTCAGCCGGAAGTAATCCAGCCCGGTTTCGCCGATGGCAATGACTTTCGGGTGCTGCGCCAACCCGGACAAACGGGCAGCATCGGGCTCTTCGACCCCCTCGTAGTCGGGGTGCACACCCACCGAGGCATAGAGGTTTGGATGCTGTTCGGCGAGCGCCAGCACCTGTGGAAAATTTGCGAGATTGACCGAAACGCACAACGCGCCAATGACATCGTTGTGCCGCATTTGCGCGAGCAGATCGTCAATGTTTTCGGCCAGTTCAGGGAAATCCAGGTGGCAGTGCGAATCAATAAACGGCATATCTAATTGGTCATGAGTTGGCGATAGGAGAGCAGCAGCGACTCGAGGAACAGCTTCGGATTGAGCGTATGCCGCGCTTCGCGTTTTGCGTTTTGCAGGAAACCTTGCAGCCGCGCCAGATTTAACGGCGCAATCGGCTCGACCAGTTTTCTGACGGCGGCCTCTTCGCCGGGATGGTAGCGCAGTCTGCCCGCCAGCTTCATCGCGCTCAGGTCATAGCTCCATTGCTGCAACCATTGCACGACCAGTACCTGCTCGGTCTTCTGCAACGCTTCGGCCAGTGCGAACACGTCCAGCGCGGCTGGCTGGCGCACCGCACGCAGCAATTTATTGCGTTCCTCGCTGCCGAGCTGATCATCCAGCTGAACGGCCTGCAACGGCGCGAAACCGGAGGCGGCCAGCGCCTCGGCGGGATTCTTCACGCCCTGCTGCGCCAGCCAGTGAACGGTATCAGCCGCATCGGGGGAAGAGAGTGCAAAAGACAGGCAGCGGCTCAGGATGGTCGGCAGCAATTGCTGCGGCTTGTGCGACACCAGAATGAACAGCAGGCCCTGCGGCGGTTCTTCAAGGTTTTTCAGCAGGGCATTCGCTGCGTTGGTGTTCATGGCTTCGGCGGGATGAATGACGACCACGCGCCGGCCGCCCTGATGCGCCGACATGCCGGAAAAATCCGCCAGCCCGCGCACCTGCTCGACGGAAATCTGTTTGCTGGGCTTTTTGCCGGATGCCGGCTTG
>JBFKMJ010000254.1:0-2661 GCA_041629915.1 Gallionella sp. | reverse complement strand
GCGGCGCCTCCGGGCTGCCGGTAATGGCGGCCACGCCAAGGTAGGTTTCCTCGGCCAGCCGCCGGTTCAGGCGCACTTCATCGGTGCAGGCTTGCTGGCGTCGCGCCAGGGTACTGAAATCAAGAAACCCCAGATCCAGCGGCTTCTTGATCTTGTAGGCGAACTCGCCGGTTAGCAGCACCCAGGAAATATGCGTCTCGATCAGCTGTATCTGCGTGACCGGATGGTCATAGCAGGACGGGTCGGTCAGCAGCGCGTGGATTAACGGGGGCGTCATTCAGGCGGGTTTTTCATCTGCAACGCAAGCGGATACAGCTCGCTGCGTTTGGCGCCGGTAATTTGTGTGGCGAGTCGCACCGCCTGTTTGAGCGGCAACTCTTCGAGCAGCAGGGATAAGGTGTCCCGTGTTTCGGCAGACAGTCCGGGGCGCGGCTGCGCACCCGATATCAGCACCACGAATTCCCCGCGCTGGTTGTTCGGGTCGCTGTTCAGCCAGTCCGGTGCCGCGCCCAAAGTGCAACAGTGAATATTCTCGAACAGCTTGGTGATCTCGCGCGCGAAGACGATCTCCCGTTCAGGGCCGAACACGGCTTGCAGGTCGGCGGTACATTCGACAATGCGGTGCGGTGCTTCGTAAAAAACCAGGGTGGCCGCCTCGTCACGCAGGCTTTCGAGTGCGCTGCGCCGCGCAGCAGATTTGCCGGGCAGGAAGCCGTAGAACAGGAAGTGCGGCTCGGTCATTCCGGCCGCAGACAGGGCGGCAATCGCCGCACTCGCGCCGGGAATCGGGATGACGCGCAGCCCGGCTGCCAGCACGGCCTTGACAAGCAGCACGCCGGGGTCGCTGATGGCCGGGGTGCCGGCATCGCTGGCAAAGGCCACGCTTTTCCCTGCCTGCAGCAGCGCGACGATCTTTTCCGCCGCCGCGCGCTCATTGTGCTGATGCACCGCCATCAACCGGTTCGCGCTGATGCCGTGATGGGTCAGCAGATGCGCGGTGTTGCGCGTATCTTCCGCTGCAACCACGTCCGCCGAATCCAAAATATCCAGTGCGCGCAGCGTGATATCACGCAAGTTTCCAATCGGCGTGGCAACTACATATAATGCGGCCTCTAGTTTTTGTGGATGTTCGCTATGCAACGCATACCTCTTTCGTCTTTTGTCTGGTTACCGATTCTACTCGCACTGCATGCCTGCACCGCCACGGTACCGCATACACCTGATGTTGCAAAGCCCGCCATTATTGAGGCTGAACAAGCTGAAGCGCCTGCGGCAGCCGCGGTGGGCAGTGAGACACCCGAATTGCCATTGCGCGGCAGAATGGCCATCCAGCCGATTGAGGTGGAGACCAGAGCGCTGACGCCCATGATGGTTGAGAGTGGGGGGAGCTTGCCGCTGGTGCGGGGTGATGAAGAGCCTGCACCGCACATCGCGTTGTTGCTGCCGTTGAAATCGGCGGCCTTCAGCGCCGCATCCGAAGCGGTGCTGAAGGGATTCGCGGCGGCCGCCAATACGGACGCGCAAGGATTGCCCGTGCGTGTCTATGGCAGCGTTGACGAAAAACATGACATTGTTACGCTGTATCGCCAGGCCATCGCCGGCGGTGCGCAGGCAGTGGTGGGGCCGTTGACGCGCATCGGCGTCAGTTGGCTGGCGGCGGAGCAGGATATCCCCGTGCCGACGCTGGCACTGAATGTTGCAGAAGGACAATTCGCCAAGCGGCTGTATTTTTTCGGGATGATGGTGGAAGACGAGGCGCGGCAGGTCGCTCACCTGGCCATGCAGCAGGGATTGCATCAGGCCATTGTCATTACCACCCAGGCGCAACTGGCCAGGCGCTTGCAGTTCGCCTTTGAAGAAGAATGGCACAGCCTGGGCGGGACGATACTGCGCCAGATCGAATTTAACGGCGATCCTGCCGTGTTGTCAGATGTGGTTAACATGTCAGACACAGTGATATTTCTTGCCGCCGATGCAGAGAAAGCGCGTCTGATCCGTCCTTACCTGATGAACCAGCTGCCGATCTACGCCACTTCGCGGGTCTTCCTGGGAAATAACGAAACGCTGATCAATTACGATCTGAACGATATACGCTTCGTCGATATGCCGTGGTTGCTGCAGGCCGACCACCCGGCGGTGATGGTTTATCCGCATGCCGATCTGCCACTTTCCATTGATCACGAGCGATTTTATGCATTGGGCATAGATGCCTTCCGTCTGGTCAGGCTGCTGCTTGAGAACAGGGGTGACGCCAATCTTTCGCTGGATGGCGTAAGCGGTGACATCCGGCTGAATGGGCGTACTTTCCAGCGCAAGGCGATGCCGGCCATGCTGACGCGGGGTCAGGCGCGGTCACGCAATGGCCAGGATGTTCCCATCGTGCCGGTATTTCCCGACCTGATCATCGATACCGGTGAGTGACGGCACGCAGGCTGAACAGTGGGCGGCGCAATATTTGCGGCAGCAGGGCCTGAAACCGGTCACGCAGAACTATCGCTGCCGTTTCGGCGAGATCGATCTGATCATGCGGGACGGTGCAACGCTGGTGTTTATCGAGGTGCGTTCGCGGCGTAATGCGGACTTCGGCGGCGCGGCGGCCAGCATCGATGTGCACAAGCAGCAACGCATCATCCGTACCGCGCAGCAATATCTTGCCAGCCT
>JBFKMJ010000253.1:0-2679 GCA_041629915.1 Gallionella sp. | reverse complement strand
GGGATATGTCGACGATGTGGCATCTGACTGACTTCAACAATCATCAGAAAGACATGGGGGAGAAGTATCTGTCGACAAAAGACCAGAATGAATATGACTGCAAGGAAAGAAAATGGAGAAGGCGCGCTGCCTCCCAGTTCGCCAAGAACATGGGCGAAGGAAAACTGGTCTATAGCGACACGTATACCACGCGCTGGATGCGGGTCCCGCCGGATAGTGGCGTCGAGATATTGTTGAATTTTGCGTGCAAGAAGCGCTAGTCCCCGGCGCGGTTCATTTAGCGTTCAGCTCATCGTCCTTGTAGTATTTGGTGCCCTGGATCGTGGCTTGCAGCGCAAGCCCTGTTTCGGTGATCTGATATAGATCCACGCCGGGCGCCACGGCAACCGCCCCGGCGATCGCTGCTCCCTTCTCCCCCGATTTGGCCGCTGCGTCCGCCTGTGCGTCGGCGGCCCATCCGCTCTCGATGAATTGCTTAAGGGCGTTGTCCCGGGTGAATACGAAGACACCCCGGAAATCCTTCACACCCAGCCCGAACCCCACGCCGCCGGAAACCATTTTCATGTAAACGTCCTTGCCGGTGCGATTGTCATGAGCCACACCGGAGCCGCCCGCCGCCGACAGAAAGATCAGGTTGACACCGATATTGCTGAATACGGCATACCCGACTGCTCTTTTTATCTCGCCTTTAGCCTGCGGATGCACCTTGTACAGTTTCGCCAGGGTTTCACTGCGCATTTTCCGGATTTCTGCTCTCTTCTCTTCCGCGGAAGCGGCAGTGGCCAGGCCGGAAATGCCCGAAAGGAAAACCCCGATAGCCAGTGCTGTCAGGATGTGCAAGCGATAGGTGCCTGATTTCATGATGTCTCTCCTTGAAGTTTGCAGCATATTAACGAAATCTCGAGCGAGATGCACAGCCTCGAATTGCTCGGCAACTGGCTGTGCGCATGGCTCGCCCTACATGGGGTGCAGTGCAGGCTCTTCCATCAGGGGAATCTGTTCGCGCAACTCCAGGACGCGATCCTGCCAGTAACGCTGCGTATTGAACCACGGAAAGGCCTGTTTGAAGGCGGGATCTTCCCAGCGTTGCGCCAGCCAGGCGGAGTAATGAATCAGGCGCAGGGTACGCAGTGCCTCGACGAGATGCAGTTCGCGCATGTCGAAATCGCAGAAATCTTCGTAACCCGCGAGCACAGCACCCAGTTGTTGTACGCGCTCTTCGCGTTCGCCGGAGAGCAGCATCCACAGGTCCTGCACGGCCGGCCCCATGCGGCTGTCGTCGAAATCGACGAAATGCGGGCCGTCGTCCGTCCACAGCACGTTGCCCACATGACAATCGCCGTGCAGGCGCAGCTGTTTCACGTCGCCGGCGCGCGCGAAGCAATGCCGCACGCCCTCCAGCGCCTGATCAATTACGCCGCGATACGCCGCATCAATATCTTGTGGAATGAAATCATGCGTTAACAGGTAATCGCGCGGGGCAATACCGAAGCTCTCGATATTCAGCGCCGGGCGGTGCTGAAACGGCTGGAGCGCACCGATGGCATGAATGCGCCCGAGAAAGCGGCCCATCCATTCCAGCGTGTCGAGGTTTTCCAGTTCCGGTGCGCGCCCGCCGTGTTTGGCAAAAACAGAAAAGCGGAACCCGGCGAATTCATGCAGGGTTTTTCCGTCCAGCGCCAACGCGGGCACGACAGGGATTTCGCGCTCGACCAGTTCCTGCACGAAGGCATGCTCTTCGAGGATCGCCGCATCCGTCCAGCGTGCCGGGCGGTAGAATTTCACCACCAGCGGCGCCCCCTGTTCAATGCCGACCTGATAGACGCGGTTCTCGTAGCTGTTGAGCGCCAGCAGGCGCCCATCGCTGCACAGGCCGATGCTTTCCAGCGCATTCAGCACGCAGTCGGGCGTGAGTGTCGAGAAGTTGCCCGGCAATGTTTCAGCATGCAACAAGGAGGTATCCCTATCCATGGCAGCTATGGTGACAGAAGTTTATCTTCCGCGGCCGCCAAAGCGATGCACCGCCGGCTTGCCGCTGCCACCAGACCTTTTGGGGTGCGCAGGCGGAATGCTGGCGCGCCCTTGTGGCTGGCTGCGCCCGGGACGCTGGCCGCGATTCTGGCCTCCTCGGCCACGATTCTGCCCATTCAGAATAGGCTCGGCCTTGATGCGCGGGTCGGGTTCAAAACCGGGGATCTGCACCACCGGGATTTCGCGTTTGATCAGGCGCTCGATGTCCTGCAGCAATTTATGTTCGTCGATGCACACCAGCGAGCTCGCCTCGCCTTCGCTGCCTGCGCGCCCGGTGCGGCCGATGCGGTGCACGTAATCTTCCGCCACGTTGGGCAACTCGAAGTTCACCACATGCGGCAATTCGCTGATGTCGATCCCGCGCGCGGCGATGTCAGTGGCGCACAGCACCTGCAGCTTACCGGTCTTGAACTCCGCCAGCGCGCGGGTGCGCGCTCCCTGGCTCTTGTTGCCGTGGATCGCCATCGCGGTAATTCCTTCCTTGTTCAGGTATTCCGCCAGATTGTTCGCGCCATGTTTGGTGCGCGTGAACACCAGCACCTGAAACCAGTTGTGCTCCTTGATCAGCTGGCCCAGCAGCGCGCGTTTGCGCTCGCGGTCCACCGGATAGATTTTCTGCGTAATCAGTTCGGCGGTCGCGTTGCGGCG
>JBFKMJ010000252.1:0-2698 GCA_041629915.1 Gallionella sp. | reverse complement strand
CCAGCACTTCAATGCCCTCTTCCTCAATGGCTTTGGCCAAGGCGCGCGCGCCAATACCACTGGCGTTCTCAGAGCGAAAATCTTCGTCGATGATGACTATAGGAAAACGGAACTTCATATTGAGCTCCTTTGCGTGGTGGAGCGAAATGAGGCACTTTGGGCGCCGTCATCACACAGGGTGAGGTGGAGTTTCAGTGGAGACTCATATTGGCCGCAGGCCGATGTGATGTCGTAACTCATGCGGAATTTCATTGTTCCCTCCCTTTGGGAATAACGAGTTGGCGCGGATTGTCGCAGATTTGCAGGGTGAAGGTAAAAAGGATTTTTGCCGCAGTTACTCCTGCGACGGGTAAGGATTTTCCAGCGATGCGATCAGCTCGGCCAGCACCGCCCGGAACTGCTGTTCGTCACAGTCCATCAGTATCGCGTCTTCCAGTGCGTCCTGGCAGACCTGGCGGATCTCGGCGAGGTTCTCCTGCAGCACCTTGTTCCGCTCAACACAGGCAATGACTTCGCCCTTTGGAGACTTCCAGATAATGGTCTTGTCTTTTGCCATTCCGGTCAAATTTTGGGAAGGGTCACGCCCACCTGCCCCTGATACTTGCCGCCACGATCCTTGTAGGATGTTTCGCAAACCTCGTCGCTTTCAAAAAACAGTACCTGGGCCACGCCTTCGTTGGCGTAAATCTTGGCGGGCAGCGGTGTGGTGTTGGAAAATTCCAGCGTGACATAGCCCTCCCATTCCGGCTCGAACGGCGTCACGTTGACGATGATGCCGCAGCGTGCATAGGTGGATTTGCCCAGGCAGATGGTCAGCACGTTGCGCGGAATGCGGAAATATTCGACGGTGCGCGCCAGCGCGAAAGAGTTCGGGGGGATGACGCAGTAGTCCGCGTCCACCTTCACAAACGAGTTCGGGTCAAAGTTTTTCGGATCGACGATGGTGCTGTTGATGTTGGTGAACAGCTTGAATTCGCGCGAACAGCGAATGTCGTAGCCATAGCTCGACGTGCCGTACGAGACGATCTTCTGTCCGTTGACTTCCTTTACCTGGCCGGGCTCGAAGGGTTCGATCATGCCGGTCTGCTCCGCCATGCGGCGTATCCACTTGTCTGACTTGATACTCATTATCGTGATGGGAAGTGGGAAGTGGAAAGTGGTGAGTGAAAAACTGCGGGTTCGTTATTCTCCTTCACCTCTCGTTCTTCGCCTTAATCCGCGCCTCCTCAATTGTTTTAACGAGCGCGATTTTACCGAATTCGCCGCTGCCGCGCGCAGATTTGCTAAAATCCGCGCCTTACAGCATTCCGGCACGGCCATAATGTCCAACAGAAAAATCCTCGTCACCTCCGCGCTGCCCTATGCAAACGGCAGCATCCACTTGGGCCATCTGGTCGAATACATCCAGACCGACATCTGGGCGCGTTTCCAGAAAATGCAGGGCAACGAGTGTTACTACGTATGTGCCGACGACACCCATGGCACGCCGATCATGCTGCGCGCGCAGAAGGAAGGCATCACGCCGGAGCAACTGATCGACCGCGTGTGGCAGGAGCACAAGGCGGATTTCGACAGCTTTCATGTTGAGTTTGACAACTATTACACCACCAACTCGCCCGAAACCCGCCACTACGCCGATGACATCTATCTCAAGCTCAAACAGCGGGGACTGATCGAGGTGCGCCCCGTGGAGCAATTCTATGACCCGGTCAAGGAAATGTTCCTGCCAGACCGTTTCATCAAGGGCGAATGCCCGAAATGTCATGCCAGGGACCAATACGGCGATTCCTGCGAGGTTTGCGGCACCACCTATTCGCCTACTGACCTGATCAATCCGTATTCCGCCGTATCTGGTGCGCAGCCGGTGCGCAAATCGTCGGACCATCATTTTTTCAGGCTATCTGATGAGGGTTGCCGGAATTTTCTGAAAACATGGATCGCGCCGCCGCATGTTCAGCCGGAGGCCGCCAACAAGCTCAATGAATGGCTGGAGGCGGGACTGTCCGATTGGGATATCTCTCGCGATGCACCCTATTTCGGCTTCGAAATTCCCGGCGCGCCGGGCAAGTATTACTACGTGTGGCTGGATGCGCCGATTGGCTACATGGGCAGCTTCAGAAAGCTGTGCGATGACAGGGGCATGGATTTCGACGAATACTGGAAGCCCGATTCAAAGGCCGAGCTGTATCACTTCATCGGCAAAGACATTCTGTATTTTCACGCGCTGTTCTGGCCGGCCGAACTGCAGCATGCCGGTTACCGTACCCCGACCAGCGTGTTTGCGCACGGCTTCCTCACCGTGAACGGCGAGAAAATGAGCAAATCGCGTGGCACTTTCATCACCGCGAAGAGCTACGTCGAACACGTCAAGAACACCGAATATCTGCGCTATTACTATGCTGCCAAGCTGAACGGCACGATGGAAGACATCGACCTCAATCTGGAAGATTTCGTGGCGAAGGTGAACAGCGACCTGATCGGGAAATACATCAACATTGCGAGCCGCACGGCAGGTTTCATCAGCAAGCGTTTCGACGGCATGCTCGCCGCCCGCGACCAAATCAGGGACGCACAGGCCACCCGGCTTGTCGCGACATTCATCGGCCAGAGCGGTCAAATTGCACAATGCTACGCGGAGCGGGATTACGGCAAAGCCATCAGGGAAATCATGCGCCTTGCCGACCTGGCAAACGAATAT
>JBFKMJ010000251.1:0-2736 GCA_041629915.1 Gallionella sp. | reverse complement strand
TGCCGACATCACCGCCCACGGGTCGGGAACCAGCACACTGAGCAGCGCGATGGCGAGGATCTGCCCGAGTGAAAAATTGCGGTTCAGCCACAGGGCCGCAGCGACTGCAGCAACCATGTACACGGTACGTTGCGCGGGCACAGCAAAACCTGACAGAAGCGCATAGGCAACTGCTGTCAGCAATGCGACCAGTGCGGCGGCCTTGCGCGCGGGCAACCACAGTGCCAGCCGTGTACTGCGCCGCCACAGCCAGTAGGCGACGGCAAAGGCCAGACTGGCGAGCATGGTGATATGCAGTCCGGAAATGCTCATCAGATGGTTGACACCAGTGCGCGTGAACACCTGCCATTGCAACGGCGCAATGCTGTTCTGGTCACCGATTGCCAGCGCGCTCAATACGCCGGCGTAGGGTGCGTCGCCGAGCGTGGCGTCAAACTTGTCGCGCAGGGCTTCGCGCCAGGTTTCGATGCGATAACCGAGCCCGGCAGCCAGCGTATCGATGCGCCAATTATCACCCTTGTTGTGCACATAACCTGTCGCGCGCAGGTTGCGTTCCAGCGCCCAGGCTTCGAAATCGAAGCCGTGCGGGTTTGCCGCACCATGCGGCTGCTTGAGGCGCAACGTGAGCCGCCAGCGCTCCCCGGCTTTCAACACCAGTGGTTTTGCCCTGCGGTCAAAATAGGTACTCAGATAGACATGTTCCGGCACCCTGGCGTGCGGCGTTAGGGTCTGCTCCACATCGAAGACGAAACGCAAGCCGCGCTCGTAACGGCGCGGCAATTCCGCAACCACGCCGATCACCTCGATGTCGCGTCCCTGCCATTCGTCCGGCAGGCTCACGGCGAGACGTTTTTCAGCCTGCCAGGCAGCGTGGTAAAAACCGAAGCCGCAGGCAAAGACGGCGAGCAGCAGAAGGCGGGCGGAACGAACCAGCAGATGGTTCTGCCGCCAAAGTGAAGAAACAAAAGTTAAGGGGGAAAACAGCAGCAGCCATGCCCAGGCAAAACCCGGCAGCGCGGCCTGCTGCTGGAGCAGCCAAACGCCAAGGGTAAAGAAAACGGCGAAGACAACCATAGGTCACCCTAAAAAATCCATCTCCCGGACGAATTGCGGTGTTGCAAGTCTCCTCAGATTGTACGATCCAGGGTCTGATCGAACAGGGAAACGGGGTCTTCCAAAGGTTCGAGGTGGGTTGTCACATGCGCCTGGGGTACGGCGACCCTGATGTCCGCCTCGATTTCTTCCAGCAAGTCGTGACCTTGTTGCACCGTCCATGCGCCTGGCACCATGACATGCAGCGTGATGAAGGCGCGCATGCCGGCCTGCCGGGTGCGCAGGGCATGAAAATCCAGACCATGCTGACGGTAGCCTTCCAACACGGATTCGACCGCGCTAACCTGTTCCGCCGGGATCGACTCATCCATCAGGCCCGATGCGGAGCGATGCAGCAGTTGCCAGCCGGTCCACACGATATTCGCTGCCACCAGCAGTGCAATGACCGGGTCCAGCCAGAGCCAGCCGGTCAGCCATACCAGCGCAACCCCGATGATCACGCCTGCGGAAGTCCACACGTCGGTAAACAGATGGTGGGCATCGGCTTCCAGTGTGATGGAGTGATGCTGGCGCCCCACCTTCATCAGCACGCGGGCGGCAGCAAGGTTGATGAGCGAGGCCACTACCGACACGGTCAGACCGATGCCGACGGATTCGATCGCCTGCGGATTGAGCAGGCGCTCGATCGCCGCATAGCCGATGCTGATGGCGGCAACGAGAATAAGGAATCCCTCAAAGGCGCTGGAGAAGTATTCCGCCTTGCCGTGCCCGTATGCATGGGTATCGTCTGCCGGCGTCTCTGCCAGCGACAGCATGGCCAGCGCCATCAGCGCTCCCGCCAGATTGACGAAGGATTCCAGTGCGTCTGACAGCAAGCCGACAGAACCCGTCATCCACCAGGCCGCGCCCTTGAGCAGGATGGTGGCGACAGCTGCCGCGATTGAAATATAGGCGTAGCGCTTCAGTGAGTTGGATAACATATCCCGACCAGGTGGCAACGTGAATTCTGATTCCGGCGTCTATTCTCCCACATTACATGCGGCAGGCGCTTTCATGAAGTTGCGTGGCTGGCGTGGCTGGCGTGGCTGGTAAAATGGCTCCATGCGAAAATTCATACACCGATTCCTGCCGCATCACGAAACAATAAAAAATCATCGCTGGTTCAGGCCGTTCGGCGACTGGCTGCACCATCCCGACCTGTGGCATCTGCATCGCCGCTCGGTTGCGGGCGGCGTGGCGATCGGGTTGTTCTGCGGCCTGATTCCCGGACCGCTGCAGATGATTTCCGCCGCGCTGCTGGCCGTGCTGCTGCGCGTCAACCTGCCGGTAGCGGCGGTCACCACGCTTTACACCAATCCTTTTACCATCCTGCCACTGTATGTACTGGCCTATGAACTCGGCGCATGGGTGAGCGGCGCGCACAATGGAACGAAAATCGCGCAATTGTCATTTCCAGAATTGCACTGGTATGGCTGGTCGGGTGAATTATGGAATTGGCTGACGCTGCTCGGCAAACCGTTCCTGCTCGGCCTGCCGCTGCTTGCCTTGTGCCTGGCCATTGCCGGATATCTCACGGTACGCGTGGCGTGGCGCATAGCGGTGGTGCAAAAATGGCGCGCCCGGCAGCAACGGCATGCCCGTCATGTCTAGGAACCCAGCGGCATCACAAATATTTTTTCATGC
>JBFKMJ010000250.1:0-2789 GCA_041629915.1 Gallionella sp. | reverse complement strand
CTGGTCGGCAGCGGCATGAGCGGCCTGTATGCGCTGCCGGAGGTGAGCGCTGCACAGCGCGAACAGGCGCAAAACATTCTGGCGGCGGTGGGTGAAACCCTGTGGCTGCAGGATGAAGCCATGCTGGATGCGGTCACGGCCATTTCCGGCAGCGGTCCGGCCTATGTGTTCTATTTCATCGAGGCGTTACAACAGGCGGCGCGCGAACTGGGTTTCAGCGATGCGGAAGCACGCCGTCTGAGTCTGGCGACCTTTGTCGGCGCCAGCCGGCTGGCGGCCGGCAGCGATGAGGATGTCAGCGTGCTACGCGCGCGCGTCACTTCCAAAAACGGCACCACCGAACGCGCCCTGCTGAGCATGGCCGCCAACCGGGTCGCCGAACATATCGCCCAGGCTGCCCATGCCGCCGCACAGCGCGCCAGAGAAATGGGTGACGAACTGGGAGCGCAATCATGATGAAAGAAGCCCTGCTGTTTCTGCTTGATGTGCTGCTGCAGCCGTTCGCGGCAATTCTGCTGCTGCGCTTCCATTTGCAGTGGCTGCGCGCGCCGCTGCGCAATTCCCTCGGTGAATTCATCATGGTGCTCACCAACTTTCTGGTGTTGCGCGCACGCCGCTTCATTCCTGCCGTGCGCGGGCTGGATAGCGCGACGCTGCTGCTCGCGCTGCTGTTCGAAATGCTTTACCTGACCGGAGTGCTGTGGGCGCAGGGTTACGCGTTTCACGGCTCCCCGCTACCTGGGCTGCTGCTGTTGGCCACGGTCAAGCTGCTCAAGATCAGCCTGTATATGCTGATGGCGGCCGTGTTCATTCAGGCGGTCCTGTCCTGGTTCAATCCCTACACCCCGGTCGCATCGCTGCTGGTGTCCGTCACTTATCGCTTTCTCCAGCCCCTGCGCCGTATCGTGCCGATGCTGGGCAATGTCGACTTGTCGCCGTTGCTGCTGTTCATTATCTGCCAGCTTGCGCTGATCGTGCCGGTTGGCGCGCTGGAGCGTATCGCGGCCGGCATGTTGTAAATGGCCGAATGGTATCGCCGAAATGCCGATGTCATTACGCTTGCGCTGCATGTGCAACCCGGTGCGAAGCGCAGTGGAATTGCCGGCCTGCACGGCGCGGCGCTCAAGATCAGGCTGAGTGCCCCACCCATCGAAGGTCGCGCCAACGAGGCGTTGCTGAAATTCATTGCAGCCTTGTTCGATGTGCCATTGCGCCAGGTAGAACTTAAACAGGGCGGGCAATCACGCCACAAGGTCGTGGCAATAAGCGGCAGCGCCATCGAACCGGAAAACCTGCTGCCCCCCCAATAAAAACGCCTCGCACAAGGCGAGGCGTTTTATTCCGGCTAAAAGGCAGGCTTGCAGCCCTGCGGTGAGACAAACGGCAATTACATCATGCCGCCCATACCACCCATGCCGCCCATACCACCCATGTCGCCACCACCCATGCCACCGGCCGGTTTTTCTTCCGGCAGTTCAGCAACCATACAGGCCGTCGTCAACATCAGACCGGCGATGGAGGCAGCATTCTGCAATGCAACGCGCGTCACCTTGGTCGGATCAACCACACCCATCGCCAGCATATCGCCATATTCACTGGAGGCCGCGTTGTAACCGAAGCTACTCTTACCTTCCAGCACTTTATTCACGACTACCGAAGGCTCGTCGCCGGCGTTGGCAACGATGGCGCGCAGCGGGGACTCCATCGCACGCAACACGATAGTGATGCCCGCGTCCTGATCGTGGTTGCCACCTTTCAGGCCAGCCATTGCCAGCTTGGCGCGCAGCAAAGCCACACCGCCGCCGGGAACGATGCCTTCTTCCACGGCTGCACGAGTCGCATGCAAGGCATCTTCAACACGCGCCTTCTTTTCCTTCATTTCGACTTCGGTCGCCGCACCGACCTTGATTACTGCGACACCGCCGGCCAGCTTGGCCTTGCGTTCCTGCAGCTTTTCCTTGTCGTAGTCGCTGGTCGATTCCTCTGCCTGCTTGTTGATTTGACCGATACGACCCTTGATCGCATCTTCCTTGCCGGCACCGTCGATGATGATGGTGTTGTCCTTGCCCACTTCGATACGCTTGGCCTGGCCCAATTCCTCCAGCGTCACCTTTTCCAGCGTCAGTCCGACTTCTTCGGCAATCACGGTACCGCCGGTCAGGATCGCGATGTCTTCCAGCATGGCCTTGCGGCGATCACCGAAGCCAGGCGCCTTGACCGCAACGGTCTTCAGGATGCCGCGAATGTTGTTCACCACCAGCGTAGCCAGCGCTTCGCCATCCACGTCCTCGGCGATGATCAGCAACGGACGACCGGCCTTGGCGACTTGTTCCAGTACCGGCAGCAGATCACGGATATTGGAGACTTTTTTGTCGTGCAGCAGGATGTAGGGGTTTTCCATCAATGCCAGTTGGCGATCCTGGTTGTTGATGAAGTAGGGCGACAGATAGCCGCGGTCGAACTGCATGCCTTCCACGATGTCCAGCTCATCTTCCAGGCCTTGTCCATCTTCAATGGTAATCACGCCTTCCTTGCCGACCTTCTCCATCGCAGCGGCGATCTTCTCGCCGATCACCGTGTCAGAGTTGGCGGAAATGCTGCCAACCTGCGCGATTTCCTTGCTGGTGGTACAAGGCTTGGAAATTTTCTTCAGTTCTGCAACGGCTGCAATGACCGCCTGGTCGATGCCGCGCTTCAGGTCCATCGGGTTCATGCCGGCGGCGACGAATTTCATGCCTTCCTGCACGATGGATTGCGCCAGCACGGTGGCGGTAGTAGTGCCGTCACCG
>JBFKMJ010000249.1:0-2796 GCA_041629915.1 Gallionella sp. | reverse complement strand
CTGGAATATCTTTTACGTGCGCTACAAGGTGGAGGCCGGGACTGTTTGAGGGAGGCTGGCATCATGGTTAAATCATTGCTGCTGTTAATACTGACAGGCGTGTTACTGCCGTCCCTTGCGCATGCGCATGCCGGCATGGGAGATGCCGGCGGTTTCATGCATGTCCTCGCGCATCTGGCGGACAGTCTGGATCCTGCCCGCGCGATGCTGGTGAAGTCACTGCCATACCTTATCGTTGTTGTTGTGCTTGGCCTGGGCGCGCAGCGCCTGCCTGCCCTGAGCAAGGCGCGCTGCAAAAAAGTTCTTCACTTGAAGTAGGCCTTGGTCACGTACTGGGACAGCATCCGTTCGGTATTGAAGAACGATGCGTTAAGCGCGATCGAATTGCGCATCACCTCGGCATAGCGATCCGGTTCGTTGCAGAACATCGGCAGGATGGTCGTCTCCAGTTTGTCGTACAGCGCTTGTGCGTCTTCGGCCCGGTTATCCGCGCTTTCCATGTTGGCATCCTTGTCTTCGCTTATCGCCCAGCCGGTGACACCTTCGATACATCCTTCGCCCCACCAGCCGTCCAGTATGCTGAATGAAGGCACACCGTTGATGGCGGCCTTCATGCCGCTGGTGCCCGAGGCTTCGAGCGGGGGTTGCGGCGTGTTGAGCCACAGGTCTGCGCCCGAGGTAATCAGTCTTGCCAGATCGATGCCGTAGTCTTCCAGGTAAACCAGTCTGATTTTTCCCTTCAGCGTCTCGCTGATTTCGCAGATGCGGCGTATGACTTCTTTCCCCGGCGTGTCCTGCGGGTGCGCCTTGCCTGCATAGACGAGCTGGAGCGGGCCGGTGTTTTCGGTGATCTCGACGAGCCGGGCAGTGTCCTGGAACAGCAGGTCGGCACGTTTGTAAACCGCCGCCCGTCGTGCGAAACCGATCGTGAACGCTTCCGGATCAAAACCCATGCCGGTGAGCCTGCGCACCTGCTCGATGAGCGCATCTTTCGCTTCCCGGTGCGCCGCACGGATATCCTGCCGGGAAATATTGAGCGCATAGCGCAGGGTGGAATTATCTTCGCGCCAGCCCGGAATGTGCCTGTCAAACAGCTTCGCGACGGGTTGAGCGGCCCAGTTGGCTGCATGCACGCCATTGGTGATGGAATGAATGGCGTATCTGGAAAACATCTGCTGCGCGACCTCGCCATGGCTTTTCGCCACGCCATTGATATAGTGGCTGTTGTCGAGCGCGAGGTGTGTCATGTTCAGCATGGCGTCGGGGCAGAACTCCTGTTCGCGTTCCGCAAACACCCCCTTGTAACCGGTCATCACCTGATGCACCAGATCCAGCGGAAACGCATCCTGGCCGGCAGGCACCGGCGTATGGGTCGTGAATATGCACCGCGGTTTGACCAGATGCACCATCTCGGGCGTGATAACGTGCTCTGTCTGCTCGTAGGCCACATCCCAGGCCTGCCTGAACAGCTCATACGCCAGCTCCAGTGTCAGCAGCGCGGCATGTCCTTCGTTCATGTGGAAGCGCCTGATTTCGTCGTAGCCGAGCGCATGCAGCATCCGGACTCCGCCGATGCCCAGCACCGCCTCCTGGCACAGCCGGTAACGCATGTCGCCGCCGTAGAGATGGTCCGTGAGTGCGCGGTCCGCAGCGGCATTCTGTTCGAGGTCGGTATCCAGAAAATACACCGGCACGCTGGAGCCGCTCACGCCCCTGACTTCGTGTTTCCACGCCCGCACCAGAACCTGCCGGCCTTCGATCTCGAGCGAGCAGCGCGGCTCCATTTCCTGCAGCAGTTCGGATACCGGCCAGGTGGCGTCTTCTTCGCCTTGCCAGCCGGAAGCATCGAGCCGCTGGCGGAAGTAGCCTTTGCGGTGCAGCAGGGTCACGCCTATCATCGGGATGCCCATGTCCGCAGCGGAGCGCACGGTGTCGCCGGCCAGAATGCCGAGGCCGCCCGCGTAGGTCGGCATGGCTTCGGTCAGGCCGATCTCCATCGTGAAGTAAGCGATATGATCCTTGCCGTTCATGTCGGCCAGCGTCGGGAAAGAGGCGGCTATTTCGCCGTCAGGCGTTTGGCCATTTCGGCGACATGCTGACCCTGAAAGCGTGCGATATCCAGTTCATTCGCGCTCGGCATGCGCTTGCCGTCGCCGCCGGCCAGCGTCGAGGCGCCGTAGGGCGTGCCGCCGGTGATCTCCGTCATGACCGTGAGCCCCTTGCAGGAATAGGGCACGCCGACGATCACCATGCCGTGATGCAGCAGTGTCGAGTGAAAAGAGGTGATGGTTGTTTCCTGGCCGCCGTGCTGCGTGCCGGTGCTGGTGAATACGCTGCCGATCTTGCCGATCAATGCGCCGTCCATCCATAACTTGCCGGTCTGATCCAGAAAATTGCGCATCTGGGCAGCCATGTTGCCGAAGCGGGTCGGCGTGCCGAAGATGATGGCGTCGTAACCGGCCAGTTCCTCGGTGGTTGCGACGGGTGCCTGCTGGTCCAGTTTCACGCCCATCGCGCGGGCCCGGTCTTCGGGAATGATTTCCGGCACACGCTTGACCACTGCCTCCACGTCATCCACCGCACGTGCTCCTTCGGCGATGGCATCTGCCATTATTTCGACATGCCCATACATGCTGTAATACAAGACGAGTACTTTTGCCATGATAAAGTCTCCTTTGTTTTCAGAATCAACATGACCGGAAAAACGCGATTACATCTGTACTGCCTCCGACGGCTTTAATTTGTTGTCAGCTGATCAATTCAGCGTCGGGTAGTCCGTATATCCCACGGGCCCGG
>JBFKMJ010000248.1:0-2830 GCA_041629915.1 Gallionella sp. | reverse complement strand
TGGAGACATGCGTTGTTGACACTGGCATTCCGTGAATACTTGCTGTCGTAACCAGAACTCCGGTAATCAGATTCGCAGTGAATCCTTGGCCGCTATTCATTGGTGTGATGCGCCTCCCAACCGTCTCGCCAACTTTCCGGGCATTAACCAAACCACCGATTGCCATGGCGAGGGCGATTGATACCATTCCCCAGTGAAGGTTAAATGCAGGCATGACCAGAAGAAGTCCGGCGATCTTTGGAGCGTCATTCAACCCGCGTGCGAAGCTGACAACTCCGGCACTGAAATAGTGCAATGCATCCAGCAGTTTTTCACCAAGCGTCTGCAGCGGGTAGCCGCTCTTCTTCGCCAGTTGCAACTGGAAACCCAGACGCTGCTCGCGCCAGAAATCTGTCCAGTTATCTTTCCAGCCGTTTGGCTGCAATGTCGTGCCGATGTAGTTGTCCTGCGCAAAGCCGAATTGAGTCGAGGTGCAACGGTGCAATGCGGCGAGTTGTTCGCCGAGCAGCCTCGCATTGCCGCGCGGGCGCAACTCCAGATATTCCAGCACGAGAAAGCTGTGAACATTTGCGATGCCGTGCGCGACCGGATGCGGCACGCGGATGGTGTTGGTCGCGGCAATTGCGCCCAGCCCTAGCGCCTCGGAGGCGAACATGGCGCGAAGCCGCGTATCGTTGAGTTTGACGAAGAACCGCCGACCGTCCTGCCCGTGTATGCGCCAGGTCTGGTTGATGCAGCCGCCGCCGGTTGCTTCGTGGCCGATGAGTTGAAAGGGTTGCCGCGTCGCCGAACCGATGGCGGCTGAAATGGCTGGCCAATCCGTCATCAGGGCCGGGGGGGATTTTTCGGGGAGGCCGCCGTGGTTTCATGCTCGACGCGTGTTTCGCCGCTTTTGCTCACCACGCGCACGCGGTCGCCAATCTTGAACTCGTCCGGCTGGCCGGGCTGCATTACGTAGGCGCTCTTGCCTTCCTCACCGTCCAGCTTGACCCAGATTTCCAGGCCGGGTTTGGTCGCAATGCCCGCCTGTTGCCCGAGCGTGCCGCCGACCACCCCGCCCAGGATGATGCCGACGGTTGAGCCGCGCCCGCCGCCGGTGCCGGCACCGCCTACCTGTCCGAAGACGCCGCCAACGTTGGCTCCGGCATGGGAACTGGCGTCCAGCTCAATCGGCGTGACGCTTTCGACCACGCCCAGCTTGACAACCTCCCTGGGCGCATCGGTGGGCTTGCCACCCAGGCCGGGCTGGTTGCTGGCGCATGCGGCCAGCAGCAGAACGATGATGAGCAGAACGTTGCGCATGGTTTACAGCGGCACAGCGAAACCGAAGTGTTGCTGGAATTGTGCCTTGATTTCGTCGCGGCTCGGTGTGTGGTTCTGTCCGCCGCGGCTGGCGATCTTGAGCGTGCCGAGCAGCGAGGCCAGGCGCCCGGTGGTCTCCCAGTCCCAGCCCTGCTGGATGCCGTGCAGCAACCCGGCGCGATACGCATCTCCGCAGCCGGTCGGGTCGAGCAATGCGCTCGGCTGGGCGCAGGGGATGATGATTTCCCTGCCCTCGGCGTAGATGGTCGAACCCTCGCCGCCGCGCGTGATGATGAAGGCGCGCGTCAATTTGGCGAGCTCCTCGATCTTTTTGCCGGTCTTGTCCTGCAGCAGCTGCGCCTCGTAGTCGTTCACCGTCACATAGTCGGCCTGCTCGACAAAGCGCAGCAACTCGTCGCCCGAAAACATCGGCATGCCCTGCCCCGGATCGAACACCCACGGAATCCCCGCATCGTGAAATTCGCGCGCATGCTGCAGCATGCCTTCGCGCCCGTCCGGCGACACGATCCCCAGCGTTACATTGCTCGCATCGCCGACATGGTTCTGCTCCGAAAAACCCATCGCGCCGGGGTGGAACGCGGTGATCTGGTTGTCGTCCAGATCGGTGGTAATGAAGGCCTGCCCGGTGTAGCTGCCGGAAACATGGCGAATATGCGCCTGCGTGATGCCAAGTTTTTCAAGGCGCAGCGCGTATGTGGAGAAATCATCGCCGACCGTCGCCATGATCAAGGGATTGCCGCCAATCAGTTTCATGTTGTATGCGATGTTGCCCGCGCAGCCGCCAAACTCGCGTCGCATTTCCGGCACCAGAAATGCCACGTTCAGGATGTGGATCTTTTCCGGCAGGATGTGTTTCTTGAATTGATC
This sequence comes from Gallionella sp., assembly GCA_041629915.1. Taxonomy (GTDB): domain Bacteria; phylum Pseudomonadota; class Gammaproteobacteria; order Burkholderiales; family Gallionellaceae; genus Gallionella. The sequence continues at coordinate 640 of JBFKMJ010000248.1, read as the reverse complement.
CGGAAACACCATGATGGTGTCATAGGCCATGGAACCGCAAATCAGTGTGTGCATCGTAAATCCTCTTGATTCATTCATTAAAACGGCAAGCGCGGGCGGCGATTATCCTACACCGCGCCACTTCCGCAAACTTGCCCGGAAATGGACACTGTACGCCCGCCCCATGCCGGCGAAGTGATACAGCCTTTTTACCGCGCCGGCGCATTGGATTACAATCCTGTCCATCCACCGCACCGAAAGCCCCCATGCAACAACTCACCCTCACCCGCCCCGACGACTGGCATCTGCATTTGCGCGATGGCGCGCTGATGCAATCGGTACTGGCGGATAGCGCGCGGCAGTTTGCCCGCGCCATCGTCATGCCCAACCTGCGCCCGCCGGTCACCAGCGTCGAACAGGCACAGGCCTATCGGGCGCGCATCCTCGCCGCCCTGCCTGCGGGTGTTTCGTTCGAACCGCTGATGACGCTGTATCTGACCGACAACACCACGGCGCGGGAAATTCGCAACGCCAGGGAGAGCGGCGTGATCCACGCGGTCAAGCTCTATCCGGCGGGTGCGACCACCAACTCCGATGCCGGTGTGACGGATATACGCAAGACCTATCCCGCGCTGGAAGAAATGCAGCGCTGCGGCATGCC
>JBFKMJ010000247.1:0-2869 GCA_041629915.1 Gallionella sp. | reverse complement strand
CCCTCACCTCAATCCTCTCCCGCAAGCGGGCGAGGAAGCGAGCGAGAAAAACAATCATCAATTCCTGCGGGCGAGGGGGCAAACGAATCGCTACGCGAGATACATGTTAACGAGCCCCTCGAATATGCCGTAAAAATGCGCCAGTTTCCGCCGGACGCAACACTGGATCGCCTGGATGAACGCGGCGAACTGGGCAACGAGCATATCGACCGGCTCGCCGCGCGACTGGCACAATTCCACTTCGCGGAATGCGCCCGCGCACCTGCTGCCGACCCGTGGGGCGAGCCGAACAACATTGCCCGGCCGGTTACAGAGAACTTTCAGCTGCTTTCGACCAGGCTGCGTAAAACGGCAGAAATCCGGCGACTGACGATGCTGCGAAGCTGGAGCCGCGCCGAGCATGAGCGTCTCGCCCCGCTGATGCGCGAACGCAAGCGCAGCGGCTTCGTGCGCGAATGCCACGGCGACCTGCACCTCGGCAATCTGGCCTGGGTGGACGGACAACTGCTGATTTTCGACTGCATCGAATTCAGCCCGGCATTGCGCTGGATCGACGTGATCTCGGAAGTCGCGTTCTGCTTCATGGATTTGCTGCACCGCCGGAAGAACGCGCTGGCCTCGCGTTTTCTCAATGCCTGGCTGGAGGCCAGCGGTGATTATGAGGGCATGGCGCTGCTGCGCTATTACGCGGTGTACCGCGCTCTGGTGCGCGCCAAGGTTGCGGCGTTGCGTGCCGGGCAAACCGGGAACGACAATGCCGGAGCCGATCGCGCCGAAGTCACCTCCTGCCTGCAACTCGCCGAAAGCCTGACCAAAAGCATGCCTGTCCATCTCCGGATCACGCATGGCCTGTCCGGCTCCGGCAAGACCACGCTCACCCAGTCAATGTTGCAGGACCGGGAAATGATCCGCCTGCGTTCCGATGTGGAGCGCAAACGGCTGGCCGGCCTCAGCGCGCGCGCGCAGAGCGGAAGTAAAGTGGAAGAGGGTCTGTACACACAGCAAGCCAGCCATCGCACCTACCAACGACTGGCACGACTGGCGGAAGGTTTGCTGGATGCAGGCTGGCCGGTAATTATCGATGCCGCCTGTCTCGCACGCTGGCAGCGCGATCTTTTCCGCGACCTCGCCCGGCGCCGTCGCGTGCCTTTCCGGATACTGGACATCCGGGCGGATCACGCCACCTTGCGCCAACGCATCAGCCTGCGCAGTGCGCAGGGAACGGATGCCTCCGAGGCGGACCTGCATGTCCTGGAACGGCAGATTGAAACTGCCCAGCCGCTGGGTGCGGACGAACTTCCCATGACGACCGTCTGCGCCACGCCCCCGACTTGACCTGATCCATCTTCCCCTGAACCGCGCCCGCGCGCAGGCCCGGACCAGCGGAAAACCGGAGAGGCCGCTTACCAGATCAAATCAAAGGAAACCTGTGGTGACGTGCGATGCGCGCACGAAGAACGTTTGTTTCGGAACTACAGCTTTCTGATGTAAAAATGAAAACCTTCTGCAGCCCTGATTTCGTGCACCAATTCGCAGTTATTATTGTTCACGAACGTCCGCAGGTTTTTGATTGTTCCCTCTTTGCTGGTGACGACCTTCAGAATCGCTCCGATATCCATTTCGTCAAGCATTTCCTTGGTCTTGATGGTCGGAACCGGACAATCGTCCTGTGTGGCGTCAAGCAACACGTTGTAGTCAATATGCATGGATTCTCACTCCTTGAGTTTTCCTCTGGTTTTTCTTTTTCCGACAAATGTCGGCGCATACTACCAGTTTTTCATGTTTTTTTGGGCGGTGAGGCAGTTTTCCCGGCACCATACGCCAGCGCCGGTTGTATTTCAAACAGGCGTTTGATACGCTTGCCCCCCAATCATTTGCTCCGCCAGGCGTCCGCATCCGACAAATATCGTGCCATCACCCAGTAAATTTTCGAGGTTCCCATGACTATCCTTGCCAAACCATTCGTTCCAGCACTCCTGTTGATCGCCCTGCTGACAGGCTGCAGCGACGGGAATGAAAAAACCCCCGCGCCCGACGGCGCGGCACTGCCGCCGCCCGAGGTTGACGTGATTACGGTGACGGCGGGAAAGGCAACCTTTACCCAGGATCTGCCAGGGCGGTTACAGGCATACCGCACCGCACAGGTCCGTGCCCGGGTTGATGGCGTAGTCGAGAAGCGCCTGTTTCGGGAAGGCAGCGATGTAAAGGCTGGCGCCCCCCTGTTTCAGATTGATGCGCGCAGCTACCGCGCGGCAGCCGAAGCCGCCAGGGCGGATCTGGCGATTGCGCGGCAGACCGTTGAACGGTACAAACCACTGCTTGGCATCAAGGCTGTCAGCCAGCAGGAATTCGATCTGGCCGCAGCACAGACCAAACAAGCCGAAGCCGCGCTGATTCGCGCCGAGGAAGACCTGGAAAATGCCACGGTGCCCGCCGCCATTTCCGGGCACATCGGCCGCACGCTGGTGACCGAGGGCGCACTGGTCAGCAGGAGCGATGCCACGCTGCTGGCAACCATCGAACAGCTCGACCCGATTTACGCAAACTTCACCCAGCCCGGCGCCGATTTGCTGCGCCTGCGGCAGGCAGTCAGGGCGGGCAAACTCAAACACGCCGGATCAGCCAGGGTGGAATTATTACTGGAAGACGACAGCCTTTATCCGCAGCCGGGCGAGATATTTTTCACCGACATGGCGATCGACCCGGGTACCGGCGCGGTATCGTTGCGCGCCCGGTTTCCCAATCCAGAACGCGAGTTGCTGCCCGGCATGTTCGTGCGCATCCGTTTCCCGGAGGCGGACACCGAGAACGCCATCAAGGTCCCACAGCGTGCCGTACAGTCCAATCCGCAGGGCCAGTTCGTGATGCT
>JBFKMJ010000246.1:0-2890 GCA_041629915.1 Gallionella sp. | reverse complement strand
TGGTGGCGCGCAGCCCGACCGGGTCTTTGAGCAGCGTGGTGATGTCGCGGAACATGATGCCCTGATGGGGGTAATGCGGGACGGTGCGGATGCGTGACTTGATTGGCATATAGACTCCTGGTAAGTGGAAAGTGGATCGCTGCGCTCAGTGGGAAGTGGGGGGTGGTTTTCCCACTCCCCACTCCCTACTACCCACTATCTAGTTTTTCAGCACTCGCCCCGCTACGGCGGACAGCTTCTCCACCATCGCCGGATCGCGCGCTTCCGGCGCGGTGATGATGGCGTACTGCAACACGCTGCGGCAGCCGCATTCACAGGCTTTCGCGTCGCCCTGCACGCGCGGCGCAACGTTCTTGACCAGCGCACGCGCCTTGTCGGCATTCTCCAGCAGCACCTTAACGATGGCCTCGACGGTGACGTCGTCATGGTTGGGATGCCAGCAGTCGTAGTCGGTGACCATCGCCACGGTGGCGTAACACATCTCTGCCTCGCGCGCGAGCTTGGCTTCCGGCATGTTGGTCATACCGATTACGTCACAGTTCCACGAGCGGTACAGTTCCGATTCGGCGAGGCTGGAGAATTGCGGCCCCTCCATCACCAGATAAGTGCCACCGCGCGATACCTGGATGCCGGCCTGCTGCGCCGCCGCATGAAGGTGATCGCCCAGGCGATGGCATACCGGATGCGCCATCGAAACATGCGCGACCAGCCCGCTGCCAAAGAAGCTCTTTTCCCGAGCGAAGGTGCGGTCGATGAACTGGTCTACGATGACAAACATGCCCGGCATGAGATGTTCGCGCAGCGATCCGACCGCGCTCACCGAAATGATATCCGTCACGCCGAGGCGCTTGAGCGCATCGATGTTGGCGCGGAAATTGATTGCGGAAGGGGGTATTTTGTGCCCGCGCCCGTGGCGCGGCAGGAAGGCGATGGATTGCCCCGCCAGCTCGCCGATCAGCACCTCGTCCGACGGTTCACCGAACGAGGATGTCGCCTTCACCCAGCGGGTGTTTTCCAGCCCGTCAATGTTGTAAACGCCACTGCCGCCGATAATGCCCAACATCTTTCTTTCCTCCATTGTTTCAAGTTATAACCGGCACGCGCGCGGTCAGCGCGCACATCAACTCATAGCTGATGGTTCCCGCCGCGCGCGCAACCTCCTCGATCGGCAGGCCTTCGCCCCACAGCGTGACGGTACTGCCGACGTCAGCCTGCGGTAATTGGCTCAGATCCGCATACAGCATGTCCATCGAAACACGCCCCAGCGTTTGCGTCATTTGCCCTTCCACCAGCAGCGGTGTCCCGCCCGGGGCGGGGCGTGGATAGCCATCGGCATAGCCGCAGGCGACGATACCGACGCGCATCGCACGCTCGGCGCGAAACAACGCGCCGTAGCCGATCTCGTCACCGGCACGCAATTCCTGCACGGCGATGATGCGGCTGTGCAGTGTCATCGCCGCTTGCAGGCCGAGTTGTTGCGCGCGCGTTTCGACAAATGGCGATGCGCCATACAGCATGAGGCCGGGACGCACCCAGTCACCGTGCGTTTCCGGGTAACGCAGCAATGCGGCGGAATTCGCCAGTGAACGCGGTACGCGATAAGGTGCGGCAAAATCATTGAACCGGGCAAGCGGCTCGGCAATACCGCGCGGCTCGTCGGCGTTGGCGAAGTGCGTCATCAGCGTGATGTCGCGCACGGCGCGATGGCGACGCAACTGCTCCATTGCCGGTACCGCCTGTTGCGGCGCGAAACCCAGCCGGTTCATGCCGCTGTTGACCTTGAGCCAGATATCCAGCTTCTCACGCCCCGGATAAGCGTCGAGCAGAGAAATCTGCCACCCAGAGTGAATCACGCAAGCCAGGTCGTATTGGGCAATGAACGCCATATCTTCTGCACTGAAGGCGCCTTCCAGCAGAAGCAGCGTCTGGCGAAAACCCGCCTCGCGCAGTTGTATTGCATCCTGAATATCCAGCAGTGCGAAACCGTCTGCTGCAGACAACGCCTCGGCAACACGCAGCAGGCCGTGGCCGTAGCCGTCTGCCTTGATTACCGCCATGATGCGCGCGGACGGCGCGGCGCGGCGCGCCACCCGAAGGTTGTTTTCCAGCGCACTCAGGTTGATATGGGCTTGTATCGGACGAGACATATTTCAGGATTCAGGATTTCGGATTGGGGATCTGGGATTTACCCACTCCCCACTTGCACATAATGTGCGAATGATAGCAGGGGCCATGCTTTCGTGATATAAAACGGCCTGCAAAAAATGACGCCCGTTTAATGAATCTCGGTTTCTACATCATTCTCGCAGCGCAATTTTTATCCGCGCTCGCCGACAACGCATTGCTGTTTGCCGCGATTGCCCTGCTCATGGATTTGAATTCGCCGGCCTGGCACACGCCGGTATTGCAGCAAAGCTTCATCGTGTCCTACATCGTGCTGGCGCCCTTCGTCGGTGCATTCGCCGACTCACTGCCCAAGGGGCGCGTGATGTTCATCAGCAACATCATCAAGCTGATTGGTTGTCTGGTCATGCTGATCGGCGTCCACCCGCTGCTTGCCTATGGCCTGGTCGGGCTGGGGGCTGCCGCCTACTCCCCCGCCAAATACGGCATCCTCGCTGAATACCTGCCACCCGACCAGCTGGTCAAGGCAAACGGCTGGATGGAAGGGCTGACGGTCGCGGCCATCGTGCTCGGTGCGATAATCGGCGGCATCCTGATCAATCCCTCTCTCTCCGCCCCGCTGGTACAAACGCTGAGCATTCCACTGATTGACAGCGTGGCCGAATTGGCCATTGCCATCATCGTGCTGATCTACATCGCTGCAGCCATTTTCAACCTCTACATCCCGTATGTGGCCATTGACCACAAGCCGCTCAGCCGCAACCCG
>JBFKMJ010000245.1:0-2895 GCA_041629915.1 Gallionella sp. | reverse complement strand
CGTCATCGTAGGGATGCACCATGTTCGCCCCGGTACTGGCAAGAATCTCTGCCAGACCCTGCTCGCGGCTCGCCAGGCCCGGCTTGCACAGGATGATGTTGGCAGCATACTGCCGCATGTTGGCAATTTTCGCCTGCGAGGCGTTTTCCGGTACCACGATCCATGCCGGTATCTCGCGAGTGGCGGCCGCAGCAGCCAGCGCTGCACCGTGGTTGCCTGAGGAATGCGTCGCTACGCCCTTTCTTGCAGCACTATCATCGAGGGCAAAAACAGCATTGCTGGCTCCACGCATTTTGAATGCCCCGGTTCGCTGCAGATTTTCGCACTTGAAATACACCTGTGCGTTTACACGCTGATCAAAGTCAGCAGCATTCACCACGGGGGTGCGGCGAACATACGGTTTTATGCGTCTCGCAGCCGACAGCACATCCGCAAAACCCGGCAGCAGATCGCTCATAACTTCACAAAGACAAGCAAACGGTTGTTGGCCGGCATAGGGCAATCTTCGGAGAGCTGCATGCCTGATTGACGGGCCCGTGTCGCTACCTCCTCCAGGTCCCTGATGCCCTTGAGCCGGTCCCCGGCACGCAACTCAGCATCAAAGTGGCGATTGCCCTCGCTGGTGTATTCGCCATTAATATTAAACGGTCCATAAAGCGCAAACTTGCCTGCGGGTGCAAGCACACTCGCAACACCGTCAAACATACAGCCAACCGAATCCCAACTCATGATGTGCGCGGTGTTGGCGCTGAACGCATAAGAAAATGGCCCCGCTGGCCACTGATCTGCACAGACGTCCAGCTCAATCGGCGGTTTCACGTTGGGCAGTGCCGCTTCAGACAACCACGCGTTGATACCTGCATGCTTGTCAGCCAAATCGCTGCACAACCACGACAAATGAGGTAATGCAGCGGCAAAGTAGACCGCATGCTGACCAGTGCCGCTGCCAATCTCCAGTACCGAACCCGGCTCACCAAACAGTCGGGTCAGTTCTGTGAGTATCGGTAGGCGGTTACGCTCACTGGCCTCGCAATACGGCTTCAAGTCGGCGCCGGCGGGCATCGAAAGCCCTCCGCTATGAAATTTTCCCGGTAGTGCCTGAGCTCTGCAATAGAATCATGAATGTCATCAAGCGCCAGATGACTGGATACCTTGTTGACGCTGGCGGCGACATGCGGCGCCCAACGACGCGCCAGCTCCTTAACACTGCTGACATCAAGATTCCGATAGTGGAAATAGTCTTCCAGCTCCGGCATGAGCCGGGCGAGAAAACGCCTGTCCTGACATATGTTGTTGCCACACATGGGTGACGCACCCGGTGGCACCCAATCTTCGAGAAACTGCAACGTCAGGCGTTCAGCGCTTCTTGCGTCATGACTGCTTTGCCGGATCCTTTCGACCAGGCCGGAAGAGTTGTGCTGACGGGTATTCCACTCGTCCATGCCGTCAAGAACCTCGTCCGGTTGATAAACGGCGATGACAGGACCCTCTGCCAGCACTTCCAGCTGCTTGCTGGTGATCACTGTGGCAATTTCTATGATTTCGTCGTGGGTCGTGTCGAGCCCGGTCATTTCCAGGTCAATCCAGATCAGGTTCTCGGTGTTTGCGGGCATGACGACAATGCTCTGTTTGGCCGGGCCGGTGGATCTTGCAGCCGCAAGACTCATGTTGCGGGCGATTCTAGCAAAAGCTAAGCTGAGGCGCGCCCATCGGCAGGAGAATCCATGCACCCTTTCAGTATTGTGTTTTTGTTGATGCTCATTCTGGTAACCCTGGCCCGGTTATGGCTCGCCAGGCGCCAGCTGCACCACGTCCGATCAATGCGCAGCCAGGTGCCCGATGCGTTCGTAGAAAAAATTTCTCTGACCGATCACCAGAAGGCAGCGGACTATACAATGGCAGGCACACGGCTCGGTATCGTGGATACGATTCTTGATGCGGGCTGGCTGTTGCTGCTAACGCTGGGTGGTGTGATCGGACTCGTCGACCAGTTCTGGCGACAGCAGCAATTGTCCTGGATCGTTACCGGAATAGCGGTCATTTTCAGCGTCTTTCTTCTGAGCTGGGTCGTGTCACTACCGCTTTCCGTGTATCGAACATTCCGGCTTGAGGCACGCTTCGGGTTTAACCGCACAACTGCTGTCTTGTTTGTTGTCGATGCCATGAAGGGTTTGCTACTTGCCGCAATCCTGGGCGCGCCCCTGCTGGCAGCCATTCTCTGGATTATGCACAGCTCGGGAGCCTACTGGTGGCTGTATGCCTGGGCCGTGTGGGCTGCATTCAGCCTGACGCTTTACTGGGCTTATCCGGCGTTCATCGCGCCGTTATTCAATAAGTTCTCGCCGTTGGAGAACGCCGGGCTCAAGGACAGGATTGAAGCATTGCTCAAGCGGTGTGGCTTCAAGAGCAAGGGTATTTTTGTCATGGATGGCTCGCGTCGCTCGTCTCATGGTAACGCTTATTTTACTGGCCTTGGCAATAACAAACGTATTGTTTTCTTCGACACATTGATGGATTCCTTAGGGGGTGAGGAAGTCGAGGCAGTACTCGCACATGAGCTCGGCCATTTCCGCATGCACCATGTCCGCAAGAGGCTGGTAATTTCATTCGCCTCTGCCCTGGCAGGACTGGCGCTGCTGGGTTGGCTGAGCCAGCAACCCTGGTTTTATTCGGCGCTTGGTGTCCAGCAAGCCTCGACCTGGACGGCGTTGCTGCTCTTTATGTTGATCATTCCCGTGTTTACGTTCCCGCTGACGCCAGTCAGCAGCTTACTGTCACGGCGCCACGAATTTGAGGCTGATGAATATGCCGCGCAACAGAGCGATGCCGGGCATCTGGCAGATGCGCTGGTCAAACTGTACCAGGACAATGCCACCACGCTGACGCCGGATCCGT
>JBFKMJ010000244.1:0-2898 GCA_041629915.1 Gallionella sp. | reverse complement strand
GGTCCCTTCCGTGACCGATCCGTATAGCCGACCGATATCAACCGGGTCGGTTGTGCCGAATAGCGTTTTAAGTTTATCCGTGTCCCGGATATGCCCGGGAATTTCAGCCCCCCACATCAATCGGGAAGATATCAAAGCCCCGGAATGTTTTTACATCGAGCGCAAACTGCGCGAGCGCATGAAAATCCCGGTGTTCCATGATGACCAGCATGGCACGTCGATCATTGTCGGTGCCGCTCTGCTGAACGGTCTCAAGGTGGTCGGAAAGAAAATCGAGCAGGTCAAGCTGGTGGCTTCCGGTGCGGGCGCGGCGGCGCTGGCCTGTCTGGATATGCTGGTCAGCCTCGGCGTGCGCATGGAGAATATCGTCGTCACCGATAGCAAGGGTGTGTTGTATCAGGGTCGCACCGAGGGGATGGACGACAGCAAGGCGCGTTATGCGGTGACAACGGAAGCGCGCACTCTGGCAGAAGCCATAAACGGGGCGGATGTATTTCTCGGCCTGTCGGCCGGGGGCGTGCTGAAACCGGAAATGGTCAAGCTGATGGCGCAGAATCCGCTGATTTTCGCGCTGGCCAATCCGGAACCGGAAATACTCCCGGAAACAGCCAAGGCAGTGCGGCCGGATGCCATTCTGGCGACGGGGCGTTCTGATTATCCGAATCAGGTCAACAATGCGCTGTGTTTTCCTTATATTTTTCGGGGCGCGCTGGATGTGGGCGCTTCCACGATCAACGAGGCCATGAAGCATGCCGCTGTGCATGCCATCGCAGATCTGGCCGAGGCTGAGCAGTCCGATGCAGTAGTGACTGTATATGGTGACGAGAGCCTGATCTTCGGTGCGGACTATCTGATTCCCACGCCCTTCGACCCGCGCCTGATTATCAAGATTGCCCCGGCGGTGGCACGGGCCGCGATGGAGAGCGGTGTAGCAGCCAGGCCGATTGCCGATATGGACGCTTATCGCGAAGAATTATCGAACTTCATCTACCACTCCGGTTTGTTGATGAGGCCGGTGTTTAGTATGGCCAAGAAAAATCCAAAACGCGTGGTGTATGCCGAGGGCGAGGATGAACGCGTGCTGCACGCAGTGCAAGTGGTGGTGGATGAAGGTTTGGCGCAACCTGTTTTAGTCGGACGGCCTGCGGTCATCGAGCAGCGCATCCACAAACTTGGGCTGCGCATTCATGCGGGGGAGCATTTCGAGGTGGTCAACCCGGAAAGCGACCCGCGTTATCGCGAATACTGGACGGAATACCACCGCTTGATGCAGCGCAACGGCGTGACTCAGGAATATGCGAGGCGCGAAATGCGCCGCAGCAATACGCTGATCGGAGCGATGCTGGTGCGCATGGGTGCCGCTGATGCCATGTTGTGCGGCACATACTCGCAACCGCAGGAGCATCTGCATTACATCAGCGAAGTGATCGGGCTGCGCCCGGGTGTCGATGTGTTTGCAACGATGAATATTCTGCTGTTACCCGGCCGCACCCTGTTCATTTGCGACACGCAAGTCAATTTCGACCCGAGCGCAGAGCAAGTGGCGGAGATAGCGCTGCTGGCAGCCGAGGAAATGCGCCGCTTCGGGCTTACTCCCAAGGTGGCTTTGTTGTCGCATTCCAACTTCGGCAGTTCCGGCGACGCCTCTGCGCGCAAGATGGGACGCGCACGCGCATTGCTTGAACAACTCGCGCCTGACCTGGAGGTCGATGGAGAGATGCACGGCGATCTCGCTCTTTCGGAAGAATTACGCATGCAGATATTTCCGGATTCGCTCTTGAAAGGCGAAGCCAATTTGCTCATCATGCCGAATCTTGAAGCGGCAAATATTGCGTTCAATCTGCTCAAAATGGCTGCAGGTGGAGGCACAACCATAGGTCCCGTGCTGCTGGGTGCAGCAAGATCAGTACACATACTGACCTCTACAGCGACGGTACGCCGCATCGTGAACATGAGTGCATTGGCGGTGGCTGGTGTTGAAATTCATGAAGGAAATGCCATACAGGCACCCGAATGAAGTGGAGTCATTCAATCGTTTCGCGTAATCCACTCCCGGCCATGTTCATGAAAATCAGCTGGCTTGGACTTAATAGGGATGGGGCTTCATTACTTTCCATAAAAGCAATGAAGCCCCGTCCCCACGTAATTCCGTAATTCCTTAACCAGATGCCAGTGTACTCTGGCGACAATTGATAATTCACGGTTGCACATACTACGGGAGCCCACCATGTCTAACCTTAAAGCTTATTTTGTCTGGGATGCGAATGTCCGCTGGTTTCACTGGATCAACGTGTTGTGCATACTCGGCCTGTTCGCCGTCGGTGTAGCCATCCTCAACGACAAGGCGCTAGGCGTATCCACCGAAGGCAAGATTCTGCTCAAGACCGTGCACGTCCTGATAGGTTATGTGTTTGCGCTTAATCTGCTGTGGCGTCTGATCTGGGCTTTCATCGGTGGGCAATATGCACGGTGGGGATCGATTCTGCCCGGCGGGCGCGGCTACGGCAATGAAGTGCGCGCCTATCTCGCCGATTTCAAAGCTGGGCGACCACGCCAGTACCTCGGCCACAATCCGCTCGGCCGCATCGCTGTAACCCTGCTGCTTTTCCTGCTGCTGACGCAGGCCATCTCCGGACTGGTGCTGGCGGGCACCGACTTATTCTACCCGCCCATCGGTGCGTGGATTGCCAGCTGGATCGCCGCCCCCGGAGTTGACCCGGCCACACTGGCCCCCTATGCAAAAGAAACCTATGACGCCGTCGCCTATGACGCCATGCGTGCTTTCCGCAAGCCCTTCATTACTGTTCATGTGTACGGGTTCTACCTGCTGCTGGCTGCGATCCTGATTCATATTCTGGCCGTCGTGGTCACCGAATTACGCGAGGGTGGCAACCTGAT
>JBFKMJ010000243.1:0-2905 GCA_041629915.1 Gallionella sp. | reverse complement strand
TTTTCACCTCCATGGCATTGACCCGGTGGTCATCCTGGATCACCCGGGTCATCAGGGCTACATCGCCGCTTATCAGCGATTCCACCGCACTCTTGATCTGGTTTTCCACCAGACCGCCCATTTGCAGCACATTGGCGCGAATGGCCTCGAGTTCGGCATCGAATTGGCGGGAAATATGGTCACTGCTGCTCATGATCGTCTTCCAGAATAATGGATGGTGCAGTTTAGCCGGAAAATGTGAAGGTTAGATGACAGTCGCATCGCCCCCAAAGGAACATTTATACCGTCATCGTTTTGATGCCTTCCGCTGTGCCGAGCAGCAACACGTCGGCGGGGCGGCGCGCAAACAGGCCGTTGGTCACAATCCCGGCGATATGGTCCAGTGCGGATTCCAGTTCCACCGGATTCATGATTTGCAGCCCGTGCACATCGAAAATGAGATTGCCGTTGTCGGTGACAAAGTTCTCACGCAATTTCGGCTGCCCGCCCAATGCAACCAGCTGGCGAGCCACGGAGCTGCGCGCCATCGGAATGACTTCGATGGGCAATGGAAACTTGCCCAGCACATCCACCAGCTTGCTGGCGTCGCACACACAAATAAATTTCCTGCTTGCCGCCGCGACGATCTTCTCGCGCGTCAGCGCGCCGCCGCCGCCCTTGATCATGTGCATGTGGCGCGTGATTTCGTCCGCGCCATCCACATACACCGGCAGGCTGCCCGAATCATTCAGTGACATCACCTCGATGCCGTGACTCTGCAAACGCTTTGCCGAGGCCTCCGAACTGGCGACTGCACCTTGTATCCTGTGCTTAATTCCGGCCAGCTCGTCGATGAAGAAGTTGGCGGTGGAACCGGTACCCACACCGACGATACAATCTGCCGGCACATGCTCGATTGCGGCTCGTGCCACCGCACGTTTCAAATCGTCCTGACTTGTCATTCGCTCACTCCGCTTTCGATATTATTTATTTCGTTCGCGATTATTGCAGGAATTGCCGGACAGGGAAACAGGCATGCCTGATAAGATGCGAAGCGAAGATCGTTGCCAACGGAAGGAATGAGCATGCAAACTCACACCATTGCCACCACCCCCTTTCCCGACCAGAAGCCCGGCACTTCCGGCCTGCGCAAGCGTGTCACCGTTATCCGGCAGCCGCACTACCTGGAAAATTTCGTGCAAGCCCTGTTTGACAGCATTGCCGCACCCGCAGGTTCGGTGCTGGTGCTGGGCGGTGACGGCCGTTATTACAACCGCGAAGCGATCCAGGTCATTCTCAGAATGGCGGCGGCCAATGGTTTCGGGCGCGTGCTGGTCGGCAGGGGCGGCATACTTTCCACGCCCGCCGCCTCCTGCGTGATCAGGAAGCATCAGACATATGGCGGCATCATACTGTCCGCCAGCCACAATCCCGGCGGACCGGAGGGCGACTTCGGCATCAAGTACAACACTGCCAACGGCGGTCCGGCACCGGAGAAAATCACCGAAGCGATCTTTTCGGCAAGCAGACGGATTTCAGGTTTTCGCATCATCGACGCACCGGATATTGCGCTGGATGAGTTGGGTGACAGCCGGCTGGGTGGCATGATCGTGTCGGTAATCGATCCGGTTGCCGACTATGCCGAGCTGATGGAATCGCTGTTCGACTTTGCCGCGATCCGTGCCCTGTTAAGCGGCGGTTTTCGCATCAGGTTCGATGCCATGCATGCGGTCAACGGCCCCTATGCCCGCGAGATTTTCGTCAATCGTCTGGGTGTATCCGCCGATAGCATGATGAACGCCGAGCCGTTGCCGGACTTTGGCGGCGGCCACCCCGATCCCAACCTCACCTACGCGCACGAACTGGTCGGAATTTTATATGGAGAAAATGCGCCGGATTTTGGCGCGGCCTCGGACGGCGATGGCGACCGCAACATGATTCTGGGCAGACATTTCTTCGTTACCCCTTCCGACAGCCTTGCCATTCTTGCCGCCAACGCGCATCTGGTGCCGGGTTACCGGCAAGGTCTGGCGGGTATTGCGCGTTCCATGCCGACCAGCGCGGCGGCAGACCGTGTGGCGATGGCGCTGAATATACCTTGCTACGAGACCCCGACCGGGTGGAAATTTTTCGGCAACCTGATGGATGCGGGCAAGGTGACGCTGTGCGGCGAGGAGAGTTTTGGCACCGGCTCGAATCACATCCGCGAGAAGGACGGGTTGTGGGCGGTGTTGTTCTGGCTGAATATTCTGGCGCTGCGTCAGCAACCGGTGGAAGCCATTGTGCGCGAACATTGGGCGCGCTTCGGGCGCAATGTTTATTCGCGCCACGACTACGAAGGCATCCCCACCGAGGCTGCCAACGGCGTGATGAAACTGCTGCATGACAGCTTTGCAACCCTGTTGGGCGCGCAGCTCGGCAATTACAAGGTGCTGTTCTGTGACGATTTCAGCTACACCGACCCGGTGGACGGCAGCATCAGCACCGGGCAGGGCGTTCGCATCGGTTTCACCGACGGCTCGCGCATCGTGTTCCGCCTGTCCGGCACCGGTACCGAGGGCGCTACGTTGCGCATCTACATGGAAGCCTTTGAACCGGATATCGCACAGCATCATCTCGACGCACAACAGGCGCTCGCTCCGTTGATTGGCATCGCGCTGGAGATTTCAGAACTGCACAAGCGGACGGGGATGAGCCAGCCGACGGTGACTACCTGAGCGGCTATAATTGTTCCGGAATACTCATGCCGCGCCGGAAGGCGTGATTTCATCGTCAAGGAGATGCCATATGGCAAACAAGCAATTTATCCAGACTACTGATGCGCCCGCCGCAATCGGTACCTATTCACAAGCCGTGCGCGTCGATCACACCGTGTATCTGTCCGGCCAGATCGGCCTCGATCCCGTCACCATGCAGATGGTCGATG
>JBFKMJ010000242.1:0-2907 GCA_041629915.1 Gallionella sp. | reverse complement strand
CGGCGCAGGATACGCTGTTCAATCTCACGCAGCAGGTTTTCGCTGATGCCGTGGTGCATCAGCGTCTGATTGGTATTGATGCAACGCACCTCGGGCAGGCGCGCTTCTGCCTGTGCGCGGCGGCTCAGGCTGAGCAGCCGGTAACGCCCACTCTGCGCGTTCTGGTAGCTCTCCAGCGAGGGCGTCGCCGAGCCCAGCACGATGGGTACGCCGCGCTGACTGGCACGAAAAATCGCCACGTCGCGTGCAGAATATCGCAACCCATCCTGCTGCTTGAATGAACCGTCATGCTCCTCGTCCACGATAATCAGCGCAAGCCGGGACAGTTCCGCGAACACCGCCAGCCGCGTGCCAAGCACAATCCGGGCGCTGCCAGACTGCGCCTGCTGCCAGTTGTGCAAGCGCTCGCTTTCGCCCAGTCCGCTGTGCAGACTCGCAAATGATGTATCGGGAAAGCGGCTGCAAAAATACTGTTCCAGTTGCGGCGTGAGGTTGATCTCGGGCACCAGCATCAACACCTGCCCACCGCTTTGCAGCACATGGTGCATAAGATGCACATACACCTCGGTCTTGCCGCTGCCGGTAATCCCGTGCAGCAGGAAACAGGCGTAGCCACACGCCGCCGTGACCGCATGCACCGCGTGCTGCTGTTCGGTGGTCAGTGCATGCGCGTTGTCGAAAACATGTTTCTGATCTCCTCCCATGCAGGCCGTTGCAGGGGAGGCCGCCGGGGAAAAACTTTCAACCCACTCCTCCGCCAATAAGGCCCTGATCTGCGCACCAGCCGTCGCGGAGAGACCCTTGAGCTGCGCCAGATTGCAGGGATGCTCGGCCAGTTTCGACAGAATGCGTCGCTGCACCACCCTGCGTTTCGGAAACGATTCAATATCGAGCGCCGCACCCCTGTCGCTCATGCGGTAACTCAAGTCAGGTTTGCCGGCAACAGGCTTGTCGGAGCGCCATCGCGTCGGCAATGCCGCCAGTACGGTCGGCCCGATCGGATAGTGATAGTAGTCGCTGCAGAAGCGCAGCAGGTCAAGCAGTTCCGCCGACAGCGGCGCGTTGTCACGCAACACCTGCTTCACCGGCTTGAGGCGCTCCGGCTCCATCCCGGAAACAACGGTAACCTCCATCACCACACCAACCATCTGCCTGCGCCCGAACGGCACGATCACGCGCTGGCCGATGGCCGCGCCTTCCGCCACCGTGTAATCAAACAGGGTGGGCAACGGAACATCGAGTGCAACGCGAACGATAGGCATAGTCATGATTGTCGCAGAAATGCAAAAGCCGCAGGGAATGCCTGCGGCTCCCGGTTCACGCTGCTGTTTTAATGGTACTTTCGGCTCATCTCATGCACCGCTGCAACCAGCGCTGCCGCGTGCTCCGGATTGGAATGCTGCGAAATGCCGTGACCCAGGTTGAACACATGGCCGCTGCCATAGCCATAGCTGGCCAGAATACGTTCAACTTCATTGCGTATCGCATCCGGCGAGGCAAACAGCACCGCGGGGTCCATATTGCCCTGCAGCGCAACCTTGTTGCCGACCTTCTGACGGGCAGCGCCGATGTCCATGGTCCAGTCCAGCCCCACCGCATCGCAGCCGCTGTCGGCAATGCTCTCGATCCAGAGTCCACCGCCCTTGGTGAAGACGATGGACGGGATGCGCACGCCGTCTTTCTCCTTGATCAGCCCATCGATGATGCGCCTGGTATAGGCCAGCGAAAATTCGTGGAACGCCGCATGGGACAACACACCGCCCCATGAGTCGAAGATCATCACCGCCTGCGCGCCCGCTTCGATCTGCGCATTCAGGTAAGCGATCACCGCCTGGGTAGTGACGTCGAGGATGTGGTGCATCAGCTTCGGCTCGTTGTACATCAGGGTCTTCACTTTGGCGTAGTCGTCACTGCCGCCGCCTTCGACCATGTAGCAGGACAGCGTGAATGGGCTGCCGGAAAAACCGATCAGCGGTACGCGGCCATCCAGCGCCTTGCGGATTTGCGTCACGGCGTCGGTCACGTAGCGCAAGTCCTTGCCAATATCCGGTACACGCAAGGCCTTGATTGCCGCTTCATCACGCAGCGGGCGCTCGAATTTCGGTCCCTCGCCCTCGGCAAAATACAGCCCCAGCCCCATCGCGTCCGGCACGGTAAGAATGTCGGAAAACAGGATCGCGGCATCCAGCGGGAAACGATCCAGCGGTTGCAGCGTCACTTCGGTGGCATAGTCCGGACTCTTGCACAGGCCGAGGAAGCTGCCGGCGCGCTTGCGCGACTCGCGGTATTCCGGCAGGTAGCGGCCGGCCTGGCGCATCATCCACAATGGGGTGTAGTCGGTCGGCTGGCGCAACAGGGCGCGCAGGAAAGTGTCGTTTTTCAATTTGAAGTTCATGATTGTGTTTTATCCCAGCAAGGTTCCAAAATTCAGTTGTCCACGAAAATCACGAAACTACCCGAACGAAACCATTTCGTGCTTTTCGTGTGTTTCGTGGACTGTTTTGTAGTTATCGCGGCAATACGGATGATCCCATCAGGAACTCATCCACTGCACGCGCGCACTGGCGTCCTTCGCGGATTGCCCATACCACCAGCGACTGGCCGCGGCGCATGTCACCGGCGGCAAACACCTTGTCCAGGCTGGTGCGGTAGTTTTCCGTATCGGCCCTGGCATTGCCGCGCGCATCCTTTTCCACGCCGAATGCATCCAGCACTTTCTGCACCGGACTGACGAAACCCATCGCCAGCAGCACCAGATCGGCCTTCAGCTCGAACTCGCTGTTCGCGATTTCGCACATCCTGCCATCCTTCCATTCGACGCGCGCTGCGCGCAGCTTCCCGACTTTGCCGTCGCTGCCGATGAATTCCTTGGTGGTTATCGCCCAATCGCGCGTGCATCCTTCTTCG
>JBFKMJ010000241.1:0-2908 GCA_041629915.1 Gallionella sp. | reverse complement strand
TGGGTGTCCCTGATCCAGGCCATGGTGGCAAATTCATTGTAGAGATACTGGATGCTGCCATAGGCTTCTTGCAGACCGGGCACATAAAACAGCGTCAGGGCCGATCCAGAAAGAAACTGGATAATGAGCAGCAGCAGCGCTATCCCGCCAAAAAAATGGTGCCAATGCGATTGCTTGATTTTCATAAATCCCCCGGTCATGTCGTAGTTTGTATTATTTGACGGCTAAAGCTTCCGTTATGAGTGCGCTGAAGCAAATATCCGTTCGTATCTGATAAATAAACACCTTGCCAAGTCAGGCCGCGACGCCCCGCCAGGCGCACTCCCATGTGTCGTCCAGCCAGTCGGTGAGCGGCTCGGAAAGGACGCCGTCGAGGCGTGCAGTGATCAGCCGGATCGCGCCGCCGAAAAGACACGAACTGGCCACCATGATGTTCATGATACGGATTTCGCCGCGCTCCATGCCGTCCTGCACGAACCCCCGCATTGTTTCAAAGGGTTTGGACGAGCAGATCGGGCGCGCGACCGGCAGGAACTCGCGATGTTTTGCATACAGCATGAATTCCATGGCGTCGCGGTTGGACTCTGTCGACTCGAACAGCACCGCTATCGTGGCGCGGCACCGGTCATGCGCCGTTTCATGTTCCCGGGTAATCCGGGCCAGCTCGGCCTGCAGGCCATCGGTCAGGTGTTCGCTCAGCGCTCGCGCCACGTCTTCCTTGTTCTTGAAGTAATGGTAGATCGAACCCACGCTGACCTGCGCGGCCTTGGCCATGTCCGGCACAGAGGTATTGAAGTAGCCGCGTCGCGTAAATAGCTGCAGCGCAGCGGCGATTATCCTGTCTTCGATTTGTGCGGTCTGAGCGTTGTCCGGGGTGCGAGCCATCGTGTATTTCATTTGTAGAATGAATGTTCGTTCATGATATTCGAATTGTTGCCAATGTGCAATATCAGTTTATGGTGATATACCAATTCTATTTTGGGGCGGATGCTGTCCGGATGTTGTTGTGCAATATCCGGCTGATCTGGAGCCCGACGCACTCACGACCCTGATGCTGGCGCCAGAACGGCCTATATACTTTGCCTATATATTTCGGCATATATGAATGCAAACCCTTTGCTGTTAGATTGTGCAGAGCTCCAACCGCCTTGTGTTTGCGAGGGTTGGGGAAAGGTGGGGTAATCCGCAAATCAGGGACAATGCATAGAACTATCTGCGTATGCAGGTTGGTTGCGGCAAGCGTAAGCCTCTATTTGTTTGCATGCAATAGTTGAGTATATGGTCGGGAGAATATTGTGATGAAGCATAGCGGTCAAGGCCCCACGCAATCGCGTCGCAAGGCCAAGGCACAAGCTGTTTCCGCGCAGGCCACGCAGCAGATGCCGCCCTCTGCCGAGGTGCAGCTGCATGAACTTCAGACGCAGCAGGTCGAGTCCGGGATGCAGAACGTGGAGCTGCGGCAGGCCAGGGCGGAAACCGAGGCGGTACTGGCGCGCTATACCAGACTTTATGATTCCGCTCCGGTCGGCTATTTCACCCTGAACCGTGACGGGGACATTCGCCAGATGAATCGCACCGGTGCCACGCTGCTGGGCGTTGAGCGCCGCAAATTGAACAAGCAACGTCTTGGACGTTTTGTCGATGAAAAGGACTGCTTCATTTTCAGCGATTTTCTGGCCCGGGCATTTGCCGGGCACGGCAAGGCAGCCTGTGACCTGTCGCTGACAAGCGCCGACAATAAGACGCGCCTGGTGCATATCGAGGCCGGTCCAGCTGAGGCAGGCGGGACTTGTCAGGCAGCGGTGACGGACGTCACCGAGTTCCATGCAGCCCAGCAGCAGCTGGCACGGCAGTTGCGCCAGATTGAAAACGCGGAGCTGCAATGGAAGGTCGTGTTCGATAGCGTGCTCGATCCGATTTTTCTGCATGACAGTGAGCACCGCATCCTGCGCTGCAACAGGGCTTACCAGCAATGCGCCGGAAAGCCGTTCAGCCAGATCATCGGCCAGCCCTATTACGAGATATTCCCAAAAAACGCCGCACCGCTGCCCTGTTGCCTGAAGGCGATGGAAAAAGCAGAAGAAGAAGAAGAAGAAGTGACTGTCGGCAAAACTGTACACCGCTCCCGCTCCTTTCCGGTGGGTGACGCGCAGGGAGACTATCTCTACTCCGTGCATATTCTGGAAGACATCACCGAGCGCAAGCAGGCAGAGGTTGCGATTCAGCATGCCAACCGTGCCCTTGCGGCACTGAGCGCGGTCAACAGCATACTGGTGCATGCCACCGGTGAGCATGAGCTGCTGCAGGCGGTCTGCCAGGCCATCGTCGAACAGAGTGGTTACCAGCTGGCCTGGATAAGCTACAGGCAGCATGACGAAAACAAGACCCTCAAGCTCATGGCGCGTGCCGGCAATGACGAGGGTTTTCTCGACGCACTGCAGCTCACCTGGACGGAGGCCGATACCGGCATGCTGCCATGCGGGCATGCCATCCGCAGCGGCAAGACACAGGTGTGCCAGGACATCGCCCATGACCCGCTCTGCCTGGCGTGGCGCGACGAGGCGCTCAAACGCGGCTACACCTCCAGCATTACCCTGCCGCTGATCGATGGCGAAGTGTTCGGCGTTCTCGTCGTGCTTTCCGGCGAAGTGAATGCCTTCACCCCCAACGAAATCGGTCTGTTGGAAGAGATGGCTGGCGACCTGGCGTTCGGCGTGCGCGCCCTGCATACCCGCAATGAGCGCGATCTCGTCCTGAAACAGAGCCAGCAACAGCATGCGCAACTGCAGAACAGTCTGGAAGCAACGGTGCGCGCGATCGCTACCATGGTGGAAATGCGCGATCCCTACACCGCCGGACACGAGGTGCGGGTGGCCGATCTGGCTGCGGCGATTGCCGGGCAAATGGG
>JBFKMJ010000240.1:0-2924 GCA_041629915.1 Gallionella sp. | reverse complement strand
GTATTCGATGCGGACAGCCATTTTGATGCCGAGGTGGAGGTCGTGCCTGCCGAAGATGGAACGGATGCCGAGTCCGAGGCGATGCGCCGTGCGCTGATCGCCCAGTTCGATCAGTATGTCAAACTCAACAAGAAAATCCCCCCGGAAATACTGACCTCGGTCGCCGGCATCGACGATGCCGGGCGCATGGTCGATACCATTGCCGCGCATTTGCCGCTCAAGCTGGAGCAGAAGCAGGAGGTGCTTGAAATTTACGGCATCCGCAAACGTCTGGAGCATCTGCTCGGCCTGCTGGAAGCGGAAATCGATATTCTTCAGGTCGAGAAACGCATCCGTGGCCGCGTGAAGCGCCAGATGGAGAAAAGCCAGCGCGAGTATTACCTGAACGAACAGGTCAAGGCGATCCAGAAGGAGTTGGGCGAGGGCGAGGAGGGCACCGACTTCGATGAGCTGGAAAAGAAGATCAAGTCCGCGCACATGCCCAAGGATGCGCGCGCCAAGGCCGAGTCTGAACTGAAAAAATTGCGCCTGATGTCACCGATGTCAGCCGAAGCAACGGTGGTGCGCAATTACGTGGATGTGCTGATCGGCTTGCCGTGGAAAAAGAGGACAAAAATCAGCACCGATCTGAAGCAGGCGGAAGTCGTGCTCGAAGAGGATCACTATGGCCTGGAAAAGGTCAAGGAACGCATTCTCGAGTATCTCGCCGTGCAGCAACGCATGAACAAGTTGAAGGCCCCGATCCTCTGTCTGGTGGGGCCACCGGGCGTGGGCAAGACTTCGCTCGGAAAGTCTATCGCGCGTGCCACCAACCGCAAGTTTGTGCGCATGTCGCTGGGTGGTGTGCGCGACGAATCGGAGATTCGCGGGCATCGCCGCACCTATATCGGTTCCATGCCGGGCAAGATTCTGCAGAACATGAGCAAGGTCGCCGTGAAAAACCCATTGTTCCTGCTTGACGAGGTAGACAAGATGGGCATGGACATGCGCGGTGATCCGTCTTCCGCACTGCTGGAGGTGCTGGATCCTGAACAGAACAACACCTTTGTCGACCACTATGTCGAGGTCGAGTACGACCTTTCCGATGTGATGTTTGTCGCAACCGCCAACACGCTGAATATCCCGGAACCGCTGATGGACCGGATGGAGATTATTCATGTTTCCAGTTACATGGAGGATGAAAAGATCAATATCGCCACGCGCTATCTGGTGCCCAAGGCGATCAGGAACAACGGCCTGAAGCCGGAAGAAATCAGCATCTCTGAAAGCGCATTGCGTGACATCGTGCGCTATTACGTGCGCGAGGCGGGTGTGCGCGGTCTGGAGCGTGAGATTTCCAAGATTTGCCGCAAGGTGGTGAAGGCGCTTTCACTGAAGGGAAGCACGCGGAAAGTCATGATCAGTGCGCGCAATCTCGACAAGTATCTTGGCGTGCGCCGTCACTCTTACGGCGTTGCCGAGAAGAACAACCAGGTCGGGCAGGTGACCGGGCTGGCCTGGACCGAGGTGGGTGGTGAACTGCTGACCATCGAAACCGCCGTGCTGCCCGGCAAGGGCAAGACCACCACCACCGGGAAGCTTGGCGACGTGATGCAGGAATCCATTCAGGCCGCATTGAGTGTGGTGCGCAGTCGTGCCAAGCGGCTGGGCATAGACCAGGAGTTCTATCAAAAGAGCGATCTGCACATCCACTTGCCGGAAGGAGCGATTCCCAAGGATGGCCCGAGTGCCGGGATAGGCATGTGCACGGCAATGGTCTCGGCCCTGACGGGCATACCGGTGCGCGCCGATGTGGCGATGACCGGTGAAATCACCCTGCGCGGCGAGGTGTTGCCGATCGGCGGCCTGAAGGAAAAGCTGCTTGCGGCACAGCGAGGCGGAATCAAGGTGGTTTTGATACCGGAAGAGAACGTCAAGGATCTGGCCGAAATCCCGGATAACATCAAGAACAGGCTGGAGATACACCCGGTCAAATGGGTGGATCAGGTGCTGGAGCTGGCGCTGGAGCGCAAGCCGGAGCCTTTGACGGAATCAGCGGACGCTGCCGCGCCGGCCGATGTGCCGGCCAACGGCAACATTCAGGAAGTGTCGCCAATCACCAAGCACTAGAAAAATTCGCTATCAGTCAGCCGCGCGCAACGCAAGAAAAATAATTTTCGTAATTGCTTGACCAAAGCCGCAATGCCTTGATATAAAGCCGTTGCAGGGGTTCTTCCTGTTTTTCAACCACTAGGCTTTCAACTACTACACTAGAAAAAGGGGACTTAAGTGAATAAATCTGATCTGGTAGATGCAATTGCAAAATCCGCTGACCTTTCCAAGGCAGCTGCCGGGCGTGCTCTGGACGCGACCGTTGAAACGATTAAGAAAGCATTGAAGAAAGGTGACACAGTCAGTTTGGTTGGTTTTGGTACTTTCAAGGTTGGTAAACGCGCAGCGCGCACTGGCCGCAATCCACGCACTGGCGCGACCATCAAGATCAAGGCAGCAAAAGTTCCTAAATTTGCTGCTGGTAAAGGGCTGAAGGATGCTGTAAACTAGCAGGCTTCGCTGGGGGTGCTTAGCTCAGCTGGTAGAGCGTCGCCCTTACAAGGCGAATGTCGGCGGTTCGACCCCGTCAGCACCCACCACGAAACGTTTTTGGAGTGGTAGTTCAGTTGGTTAGAATACCGGCCTGTCACGCCGGGGGTCGCGGGTTCGAGTCCCGTCCACTCCGCCAAACAGAAGGCGAACGCAAGTTCGCCTTTTTTAATATCTGGTTCTCCGGCTGAAGCCGAGAAATGTTGCTCATGACGTTCCTGTTTCTGCCAAATCAATAGGTTGGTGTTATTGCTATGTTCGATTTTGTGCATGAAAAAAAACGCATCGTGCAGATCATTCTGGCGCTTGTCATATTGCCCTTTGCTTTCTGGGGGATGGATTCC
>JBFKMJ010000239.1:0-2932 GCA_041629915.1 Gallionella sp. | reverse complement strand
TCGACCCTGTTGGTGAAATCGTCCAGATAGGTCAGCGGCAAATCATGAAAACCGATGACGCTCAGGTATTCGATGATCTTGCGGTTGCTGTCGATGCGCAGCGGAAAACCGCCGACGATATTCAGCTTCGCGGCGGTCAGCTCCTTGTCCGTCGGGCCCTTGGCGACGAATTTCGCGAGCGTGCCGCGCACCACCTGCAGCGCTTCATCGGCCTGCTCCTTCTTGGTCTGCAGACCGATCTGGAACGCGCCCGGCTGCTTCAAAGGCATGAAATAGCTGTAAACGCTGTAAGCCATGCCGCGTTTCTCGCGCACTTCGTTCATCAGCCGCGACACGAAGCCGCCGCCGCCGAGAATGTGGTTGCCGACATACAGCGGAAAATAATCCGGATCGTTGCGCGCCATGCCCGGCACGCCGATCAGGATATGGCTCTGACTGGCGGGATGGGCGATGCGCTGCTCGCTGGCGGGAATGTGCATCGTCACCTCGGGCAGCGCGGCGGGTGCCGCTCCAGCCGGAAGTTGCGCCGTCAGTTTTTCCGCGATCGCCTCGGCCTGAGCGCGCGAAACATCGCCCATGAGGGCCACGACTGCAGCACCCGCCCGGTAATGCGCGGCATAGAAATCGCGCAGGTCCTGCGTGGTGATTTTTTCCACGCTGGCCACTTCACCGGAAGCCGGTAAGCCGTAGGGATGCGAGCCATACAGGGCTTTCTGAAAGGCCTTGTCGGCAATGCTTTCCGGCTTGGTCTCGGCCTCTTTCAACGAGGCGATCAAACGCGCCTTTTCGCGCGCCAGTATTTCCTCCGGGAACAGCGGGTGTTGCAACACGCGCGCCATGATATCCAGCGCCTGCTCCCGCTCCGCGGCGCTGCTCAGGGTGCGCAGCGACAGGCTGGCCCGGTCCGGGTCAAAACCGCCGCCGAACTGCGCGCCGATGTCCGCCATGCCGCGCGCGATGTCGTCTTCGCTCAGCCCGTTGGCACCGAGATCGAGCAGGTGATGGGTCAGCCCCGCCACACCACTTTTATCGGCGCGATCGAAGCTGCTGCCGGCCGGAAGGCTGACCGATACATCCAGCATCGGCAGGTCGTGATTCTCGACGAACAGCACTTTCGCGCCGCTGGCGCTCTGCCAGTGCTGGATGTCGGGGGTGGCAGAAGCGGCGGTCGCAATGCAGCACAATGCCGCCAGTAAAAATGACTTAATGGGCATGTGATGCTCCTTGGGGCGATGGTTTTGCTTTGCCGGATAGCGGCTGCGGATCGAGCACGGCGACAGTGAGGTTGTCGTCCTGCAGGAATTCCTCCGCAACCTGGCGCACCTGCTCGGCATTAACCGCCTGCAACTTCTCCAGCATCAGCGGGAGGGCGCGATGGCCGAGGCCGACACTTTCCATCTGTCCGATCTGCATTGCCTGATAAAACAGCGAGTCGAGCTTGTATACCTCGCCGGCCGTGACCTGCGCCTTGATACGCCGCAACTCCTCCTCGCTCACGCCGTCCTTGATCAGCAGCGCGATTTCCTGGCGCAGTGCGGCTTCGACGTCGTCTGCCGTCCGGCCTTCGCTGGGTGTGGCTTCGAGGGTGAACAGGCTGGGTCCGCGCGAGGTGGCGTGATAGCCGGCACCAACTCCGCTGGCGACCTGCTGCTCGCGCACCAGATGCTTGTTGAGGCGCGCCGAATCGTTGCCGTCCAGCACGCCGGCCAGAATCTGCAGGGCATAAGGTTTCCAGTCACTCTCCGCATCCCGGAGCGCCGGCGCGTGATAACTCATTACCAGATGCGGCAATTCGGCGGGCGCCTTGACCACCATGCGCTTGATGCCGACCTGTGCCGGTTCGACAAAATTGCGCGGGGTGGGCAACGCGCGTTTTGGAATGGCGCCATAGTAGCGTTGCGCCAGCGCAAACACCTCGTCCGCCTTGACGTCGCCCGCGATGACCAGCGTGGCGTTGTTCGGCGCGTACCAGCGCTTGTACCATGCCCTGGCATCGTCCACCGTCAGCGATTCCAGATCGTCCATCCAGCCGATGATCGGATGCTGGTAGGGGTGCTGCTGGTAAACCGTCGCCGACATTTTTTCATACAGCAGCGCGCGCGCATCGTCGTCGGTGCGCAGGCGGCGTTCCTCCATGACCACCTTGATCTCCTTGGCAAAGTCCTCGGCGGTCAGGTTCAGGTTGTGCATGCGGTCGGACTCCAGTTCCATCGCCAGCGCCAGCCTGGATTTGTGCAGCTGCTGGAAATAGGCGGTGAAGTCGTAGCTGGTAAAGGCATTCTCGCGTCCCCCCGCCGCCGCGATGCGCCGGGAGAACTGGCCCGCCGGGACGGTTTTTGTGCCCTTGAACATCAAATGTTCCAGCACGTGCGCAATGCCGGTCACGCCGGTGCGTTCATCCATGCTGCCCGCCCTGTACCAGATTTGCTGCACCACCACCGGCGCGCGGTGGTCTTCCTTGACGATGACCTTCAGGCCGTTCGCCAGCGTGCGCTCAAACAGTTCCGCCTGTACGGCAGCCGGCGCGCTTCCCAGCAATAGTGCAACGCAAAACAAAAAAACTCTCATCTACCTAGCCCTGTAACATGTAATCAGCATAAAATATCACTGCCAGCCACGCCGTATGCATGGCTGCTTCGTCCGCATTATGCCCCATTTCCCTGCGACCAGAATGCATCCGATATGTTCAGTTTCCTGAAAAAAAGTTCACCCGCGCCGGCGGAGGTGGCAACCGGCAACGGCTGGGTTGCGCGCCTGAAATCCGGTCTGGCACGCACCGGCGGCCAGCTGACAGGCCTGTTCACCGGCGGCGGAAAAATCGACGCCGACCTCTATGAGGAGCTGGAAACCATCCTGATTACCGCCGATGTCGGCATGGACGCGACCAACGCGCTGCTCGCCGATGTGCGCCGCTATGTCAGGGAGCATCATC
>JBFKMJ010000238.1:0-2942 GCA_041629915.1 Gallionella sp. | reverse complement strand
GGCCCAGGCTACCGCCCACGCCAGCGCGCGTTCGCGGATGACCGGGGCAAGTTGCTCGCGCCGCCGTTCGGAGAGTTTTTTGGAATCCGCCAGGTCCGCAATGGGATTATTCTCGTCAAGAATCACCGCTGCTGCACATACCGGTCCGGCCAGCGGACCGCGCCCGGCTTCGTCCACGCCGCCGATCAGGATAACCCCGGTCATGTTGCAGGCAAA
Source organism: Gallionella sp. (assembly GCA_041629915.1). Taxonomy (GTDB): domain Bacteria; phylum Pseudomonadota; class Gammaproteobacteria; order Burkholderiales; family Gallionellaceae; genus Gallionella. The sequence goes on along the minus strand of JBFKMJ010000238.1, from coordinate 2,726 downwards.
TAGGGCAGAATGGCGGCCGCCGCCTTCTGCGCGGTATTCTGGCGCAGCGTCTGATGCAGGGTGTGAAACGTCTCTTCCAGTTGCGCCACGGCGTCCTTGTCGCTGACCAGATTCAGCAGGGCCTGTGCAAGATTCTCCGGCGTGGCGTCTTCCTGGATCAGCTCCGGAACGACGAAACGTCCGCACAGGATATTGGGCAGGCCGAAATACGGCTGGTAGGCCTTGCGCCTGATCATCCACCAGGAGAGCGCCGGCATCCTGTAGGTGATGACCATCGGCCGTTTGAGCAGGGCGCATTCCAGCGTGGCTGTGCCGGAGGCGACCAGCACGCCATCGGCGGCAATCATTGCATCCTGCGCATGGCCGAACAGCAGTGTGATCGGCAGCTGTTGGGCATCGCAATCGTAAAGCGCCTGATCAAAAATGCCGCGCGTCTCGCGACTGGCCAGCGGCACCAGAAAACGCGCATCGGGTATCTGTTGCAGGATCAGACGGGCGGTCTCGATATAGGTGCGTGCAAGCTGTTTCACTTCGCTCTGGCGGCTACCGGGCAGAAAGGCAAATACACTGGCCTGCAGCGGCAGGCGCATCGTCTCGCGCATCTCGGCACGCTTGGGGTATTCGGGCAGCATGTCGGCGAGCGGATGCCCGACATAATCCACCGGCACGCCGGCCTGCCGGTACAGCTCGGGTTCATGCGGAAACAGCGCCAGCATGTGCGATACGGCACGCTTGATTTTGTTGATACGTTCGCCGCGCCACGCCCAGATCGACGGGCTGACATAGTGAATGGCAGGAATGCCGCGCTGCTTGAGAACAAGCTCCAGATCGAGGTTGAAATCCGGCGCGTCCACCGCGATGAACAGGTCCGGGCGATTTGCCAGGAAATACTCACGCAGCTTGCGGCGGATGCCGACGATCTCGCGATAATGGCGCAATACCTCGACATAGCCGCGCACCGCCAGCTTCTCCATCGGGAACAGCACCTCCATGCCGACGGATTGCATCTTGGGACCGCCGATGCCAACGAAGCCGACCTCGGGTCGCGCCTCTTTCAACGCGACCATCAAGTGGCTGCCAAGCAGGTCACCGGAGGCTTCGCCCGCAACAATGCCGATTACGATTTTCTTCTGCTGCATCGGGAAACCTTGTACTTAAAACGGCAATTGGTCCACGAAAAACACGAAAGGCACGAAATGAAACAAAGTGTCGCATCGTTCAGGGCGACAATCCAGCGCGGCCTCAATATATCCAGAGCCATTCGATTTGTTTCGTGCCTTTCGTGGACATCTGTATTCTTGGGCTGTGAACCCATCTAACGAATGATGCCCCGCTTCGAAGCGGTGAGAAAGTCCGCCAGTAGCTGCAACTCGGCGTGCTCCGCCGATTGGGCCTGAATCGCGGCTTTGGCCTCATCCAGATTCAGGCCGGACTTGTACAGCGTCTTGTAGGCGCGCTTGATTGTCATGATGGCCGGGCTGGCAAAGCCGCGTCGCTTCAATCCCTCGGCATTGATACCGTGCGGCGCGCAGGGATTACCGGAAGCCAGCACGTAAGGCGGCACGTCCTGCAGCAGGATCGTCCCCATGCCGGTGATGATATGCGCACCAATCTTGACGAACTGGTGCACCACGGTAAAGCCGCCCAGTATCGCGTAATCGCCGACCTCGACATGTCCGGCCAGTTGCGCGTTGTTGGCGAAGATGGTGTGGTTGCCGACCTGACAGTCATGCGCCAGATGCACGTAGGCCATGATCCAGTTGTGGTTGCCGACACGCGTCACACCGACATCCTGCGCAGTACCGAGGTTGAAGGTGCAGAATTCGCGGATGGTATTGTGGTCACCGATTTCCAGACGCGTCGGCTCGCCGGCATATTTCTTGTCCTGCGGAATTTCGCCCAGCGAGCAGAACTGGAATATGCGGTTGTGCTGCCCGATGCGGGTGTGCCCCTTGATCACCACATGCGGGCCTATCACCGTGCCCGCGCCGATTTCGACATGCTCACCGATGATGGAATACGCGCCCACCTCGACATCATCGGCAAGCTTCGCGTCCGGGTGAACAATGGCAGTCTGGTGGATCATCACGCCACCGATTTGACCGTGCACATCAATTCCGCCTCAGCGGCCAATTGCCCGTCCACCTCAGCGGTGGCGGCAAACTTGAACACGCCGCGCATGCTGCGCGTCAATGTCACCTTGATGATCAGTTGATCGCCGGGGCTGACCGGACGCTTGAAGCGCGCACCGTCGATGCCGGCAAAGTAATACACCGATTTATCGTCCGGCTTGCTGCCCATGGATTTGAATGACAGCAGCGCCGCGACCTGCGCCATCGCCTCGATGATCAGCACACCGGGCATCACCGGGTGATGCGGGTAATGGCCGGGGAAAAAGGGTTCATTGATGGTCACATTTTTCAACGCGACGATGTCCTTGCCCGGTTCGACCGACAGCACGCGATCCACCAGCAGAAACGGATAGCGATGCGGCAGGTGTTCGAGAATGGCGTGAATGTCCATGGTGGTGCTCATTGCCTGTTTCCTTTTAATGATTCAATCTGTTGTTCCAATGCCTTGATGCGCCTGACCAGGTCGTCCAGATGGCGCAGATGCACCGCGTTCCTGCGCCAGTCTTCGTTTCTGCTGAACGGAAAAATTCCGCTGTAGCTGCCAGGCTCCCTGATGGATTTGCCGACCAGCGTGAACGAGGAAATCTCGACATG
>JBFKMJ010000237.1:0-2946 GCA_041629915.1 Gallionella sp. | reverse complement strand
CGCCGGGCTGGATTATCACGAGTTTGCCGACCTGCGGGTGCATGACAGCCTGGTTGAGTGCCTCGAAAGCCTTCCCCACCTCAACCCTGATGGAACTGCTAGCCATTCGACCAGGCTGCCCAGCAACAGCAGCCAGGTCGCTGCTTATCCCCCGGTACCCGCAGGGGGCATCCCCGCCGCGAGCGGCAGCAAAGCTGCTCGCACGGGCGAGAAGGGAGAGGGGGATAACGTTTCGCTGCGCGAGCTTGTCGCCCCCCGGCGCGTTTTTGCGCTGACTACCAAAGGTTCGCAACCCTTTCACGGGTTGACCTGTCAGCCCGGAGATGCGTTTTTGTTCGGCCCGGAAAGCCGCGGCCTGCCCGCCGAGGTGCTTGCGCAATTCGCCACCCGGCAGCGTGTGCGCCTGCCGATGCTGCCGCACAGTCGCAGCCTGAATCTGTCGAATGCCGCAGCCGTGGTCGTGTTCGAAGCGTGGCGGCAGTGCGGGTTTGAGGGTGGTTGATCTTTTAAACATGATTTGCGGCATGCGAGCCTATATGCTATAGAATCCGCCAGGCAGTGATGAGTTGTTAAATCAACCTCGTACAGAATGTGAAAATTCCACTCATATCTTCGTTATTGAGATCCAGAAACCATGACGCCGGCTGGTTGGCCGTCGGCTTGGGCGCGCAGGGTGTTTATCTGGCGAAAGTTGAATTTGCCGGCGCGATGCCGCGCGTGGTGCGCTGCGAATACCACGAAACCGGTCCGGTTTCGGTCAGTTCGCTGGAAAAATTGCGCCGCGAGCTTGGCAGTCACGATATAACCACGCTGCTGGCGCCGGACGAGTATCAGATCATGCTGGTCGACGCGCCCAATGTTCCAACTGACGAACTGAAGACGGCGATTCGCTGGAAAATAAAGGATTCCCTGAGTTACCACGTCGATGACGCTACCGTGGATGTGTTGCAGATTCCTGTCAGCAGGTATGGTTCGGAACGGGTGCAGTCCATTTATGCGATTGCAGCGGCAAACGATACCATCAGGGAGCGTATTGAGCTGTTCGAGCGGGCGAAAATCGCACTCGACGTGATCGATATCCCAGAGATGGCGCAGCGCAATATAGCCGCGCTGTTCGAGCAGGATGATCGCGCGCTGGTGTTGTTGACCTTTGATGACAATGGCGGCCTGCTGACCTTCACCTCAGGCGGTGAGCTGCTTCTGGCGCGGCGCCTCGATATCAGCGTTGGCCAGTTGTGCGATGCCAACGGTCATTCACGTGAACAATATCGCGATCGCGTCGATCTGGAGCTGCAGCGCTCGCTGGATTACTTCGAGCGCCAGTTCAATCACATGACGATCAGCCACGTACTGGTGAGTGCGCCCGATGATGCCGGGTTGGTGGACTTTCTGGTGGCGGCGAGCAACGCGAAAGTGGAAAAACTGGATTTATCCCAGGTGATGGACATCAGTGCGGTTCCGGCGCTGGCCGACAGCGAGTTTGTCGCCAATGTTTTGCTGACGTTAGGCGCGGCGTTACGTCAGGAGAAACGTACGCTATGAAGGGGGATCTAAAAATCCAGATTTCATCCCAACTGCTGCGTTGCGGGAAAAAATCTCTTACTTACATATTGATCTATATGCCGCGCTGCGAAATTTTTTCCGCGCCTTGCATTTGGGCGAACTATGAATTTTTAGAGACCCCCTTATGAGCCAGCAGATCAACCTGTTCAACCCGATTTTCATGAAGCAGCGAAAATATTTTTCGCTGCTGACCATGTTGCAGGCATTGGGCCTGATCATTGCGGGTTCAGTGTTTTTTTACGGCTATGCGGATTATCAGGTTGGTCAGCTTGGCCTGCAATCGGAAGAAAGCACGAAGCGCTACCGTGCCGAAGAAGCCCGCCTGGCGCGCCTCACTGCCGAATTTTCGCCGCAACAGGCCAATCAGGCCTTGCAGGAGGAGGTGCGGCGCATGGAAAAACAGGCTGCCGATCAGGCCGAACTGATTGGAATCATCAAGTCAGGCGCGGTAGGCAACACCACCGGTTACTCGGAGTACATGCGCGCCTTCTCGCGTCAGGTCGTACAGGGTTTGTGGTTGACCGACTTCAGGATAATCGGTGACGCGACACAAATAAGCCTGAGCGGCGCGGTGATGAGCCCCGAATTGTTGCCGGCCTACATTCAGCGCCTGGGCAAAGAGAGTGTCATGCAGGGCAAGACTTTTTCCAATTTGCAGATGCGGCAGCCAAAAGTTGAAGCAAGCCGGGACGATATCGCGCGGTATGTCGAATTTACGTTGCATTCCGGAGCGGGAAGCGAGGTCGGAAAATGAAACGTTACTGGGATCTGGCGCGCGATAAAGTGGATAACATGTCGCTGCGTGAGCGCGTGATGATTTTTGTGGCGGCTGCGTTTGTATTGATATCGCTGATCAATGCAACGCTGCTTGACCCTCTGCTGACACGGCAGAAAGTGTTGTCGGCGCAGGTGGTTCAGCAGCAGGAAAACATGAAGGCGTTGCAGGCGCAGATGCAGAATATGCTGCAAGCCAGGCGCGATGACGAGCACTCGCCGTTGCGTGCCCGGCTGGCGCAGATCAGGCAGCAGTTGCAGGAGCAGGACGGCTACTTGCAAAGCCGCAGCGACCGTCTGGTCGAGCCGAGCAAGATGGCCGGCCTGCTGGAGCAGGTGCTGAATAAAAATGACAAGCTGGAATTGATCGCGCTCAATACCCTGCCGCCGGGGTTGTTGGTTGAGAAGTCACAGGAAAAAAATGCGGCAACGACTCAGCCGGTGATGCCCGATGCGGCTGCGGGGCAGAATCAGATTTTCAAGCATGGTGTGAAAATTACAGTGCGCGGAAGTTATCTGGATTTGCTGCGCTACCTTGCCGAGCTGGAAAAATTGCCGGCACAGATGTTCTGGGGGGAGGTTGGCCTAAGCGTGGGCCAGCATCCGGAT
>JBFKMJ010000236.1:0-2963 GCA_041629915.1 Gallionella sp. | reverse complement strand
GTAGAGCGCGGCAAGAAAACAAAGGCGCTCGAATACTTCAGGAAGGCATTGGACGCCCCGGCGCGTCCCGGTCGCGAGGATGCGGATACCGGCCGCAGGGCGGAGATTGAGGCGGCCATCAAAAAGATAGAGGGTAAATAGTAAGGCTTCCGGTTCTGTAGGAGCGCGCCCTGCACGCAATTGTTTACAGCCAAACAGCATTCCAGAATGGATAATCTCCAATGTGCGTCACTAGACCGGCGCGCAAGGGATTGGCAACCACGTATCGCGCCACAGTTTGCAAATCCTCGTCGCAGCGTATCCCATGATCGTGAAATGCTTTTGCCCAGACCGTGGCGGATGTGGGGCGAGCACGGTTCACATATCGGGCGCTGGCCGACTTCAGGCGATTGACGACGCGGCTCAATCCATCGCGTTCACCCAATTGCAGCAACCAATGCCCATGGTCGGGCATCAACACCCACGCCAGCATCTTTGCGTCACCCAGGAAATCGGCATTTTCAAAACATCGCGCCGCCATACAGTTCACAGAAAAATCAACAAACAATTTTTGGCGCTCAAATGTGGTTGTGGTGACGAGATAAATACCGTTTGCAATGGATGCGCGGCCTTTGCGCAAGGCTCGATGTCCTTGGTGTTCGCGTGCAGGGCACGCTCCTACGGAACCGGGAGCCACAGGTAGGAGCGCGCCCTGCGCGCGATTCACATTTTTATTCGTGGGCACGGCTATTCCGCCACCCATTGGTTCAGCAGCCAGCGCGACCACTCGGTCACTTCCGTCGCGCTCATGCCGATGCCGGCGTGCTGCTGCGCCAGCGCATCGCCCGCCGCGCCATGCAGGTGCACCGCCAGCAGTAACGCATCATCCGCGTCCATACCCTGCGCGATGAAGGCGGCGATCATGCCGGTCAGCACGTCGCCCATGCCGGCCGCGCTCATGCCGGGGTTGCCGGTCTTGTTCATGAACACCCTGCCATCGCGTGTCACGCACAGGCTGTCTGCACCTTTCAGCACCACGCTGCAGCCGAACTGCTGCGCCAGTTGCCCTACCGCCGCGACGCGGTCCGCCTGTACATCCCCGGTTTTGCAGGCCAGCAGGCGCGCGGCTTCGCCGGGGTGGGGCGTGAGCACGGTCGCGGTTTCCCTGTTGCGCAGGTCGTCCCGCAGATCGGTATGACACGCGAGCAGATTGAGCGCATCGGCATCCAGCACGACGGGTGTTTTGAATTTCAGCGTTTCGTACAGCAGCTTGTAAGCGGCTTTTGAAGTGCCCAGGCCGCAGCCGATGGCGAACACATTCACATCGGGCAGGCGCAGCGCATCGGCGGCAGGATGCAGCATCAGCTCGGGTTGCAGCAAATCGACGGAGGGCGCGTTGTCCGCCAGCAGGCCGGCGTGCACGCAGCCCGCGCCCAGTTTGAGTGCGGCGCGCGCCGCCAGCAGCGGTGCGCCGATCATGCCGGGTGCGCCGCCGATCACCGCGACCGTGCCGAACATGCCCTTGTGGCTGTCGCGCGGGCGCCTCGGGAATCGGGTCGCAACCTGCATTTGCGTGAGTGCGGGAATGCGTTTGCTCATTTCTGGCCCGGTGCTGTGCGTGAAGTGCATAGTATAATCGCGCCCCGAATTTCATTTCACGGTCTTCGCGATGTTTCGAGTCTCAGTTGGTACCGCCGCCCTATCCGCTTTCCGTCTCGAAAAACTGCGCGCTGCGCTGTGCGATGCCGCTCCCGGCGTCGTTATTGCAGACACCCGCCACTGTTATTTCAGCGCCTTGGGCGCTGCGGAACTGGGCAAGGCGCAGGCCAGGCTGCTGGACAAGGTGCTGGGCATTAACAAATCGGCAGGCGAGCCGAAGGACGCGGAGAAATTCCGGCGTCTGCTGGTGGTGCCGCGTCTCGGTACGATTTCGCCATGGTCCACCAAGGCCACCGACATCGCGCTGCATTGCGGACTGTCCCGAGTTGCGCGCATCGAGCGCGGCGTGGTGTATTACCTCTCGACCAGGAATGGCAAGCCGCTGAACAAGGCCGAGCTGGCCGCAGTGCTGCCGCTGCTGCACGACCGCATGACCGAATCCGTATTGAGCGATTTCGACGGCGCGGCGGAAAAAATCTTTCAGCATGGCAAGCCGCAGCCGCTTGCTACAGTGAATATCCTGAAGGGCGGAGCCAGGGCGCTGGAGAAGGCCAACCGCGAGATGGGGCTGGCGCTGTCGGTGGACGAGATCGAGTATCTGGTCGAAAATTTCCGCAAGCTCAAGCGCAACCCGACCGACGTCGAGCTGATGATGTTCGCGCAGGCGAATTCCGAGCACTGCCGCCACAAGATTTTCAACGCCGACTGGGTGATCAACAGCGAGATACAGGACATGTCGCTGTTCGGCATGATCCGCAATACCCACAAAATCAGCCCGCAGGGCACGGTGGTTGCCTATTCCGACAACTCCTCGGTCATCGAGGGTGCGCGCATCGAGCGCTTCTATCCGCGTGCCGACGGCGACTATGCGTTCAGCGACGAGTTGACGCACACGCTGATGAAGGTCGAGACTCACAACCATCCGACGGCGATCGCGCCGTTTGCCGGTGCGGCCACCGGCAGCGGCGGCGAGATTCGCGACGAGGGTGCGACTGGCAGCGGCTCCAAGCCCAAGGCCGGGCTGACCGGGTTTTCGGTGTCGAATCTTAATCTTCCCGGATTCGTGCAGCCGTGGGAGCACTATTCTCCGAATCCAGACCCTCACCCCAACCCTCTCCCGCCTGCGGGAGAGGGAGCGATTTACGGCAAACCCTCCCGCATCGTCTCCGCGCTGCAGATCATGCTGGACGGCCCGATTGGTGCCGCGGCATTCAACAACGAATTCGGCCGCCCGAATCTGACCGGCTATTTCCGCACCTTCGAGGAGCAGGTCAGCGGCGAGATGCGCGGTTACCACAAGCCCATCATGCTGGCGGGCGGGGTGG
>JBFKMJ010000235.1:0-2986 GCA_041629915.1 Gallionella sp. | reverse complement strand
TGCAGCAGTGCGCCTTGCCCGGATAACGCGGCGGCCAGCGCAAGGAAAACCAGGAAGCCGCCGACCAGCCCGATGCGCAGCCAGCGACCGGGGCTCGCCCAGGCCGACAGCAACCGGGTGAGATTGAGCAGTACGAGTGCCGCCGCCAGCACCGCACCGGCCTGGAAGGCGCCGCCGGCACGATGGGCGCCCGCCCACAGCAGATAAATGGCGGCCAGCATCATCAGTGGTGCGGCATGGCGCGCCAGGGTTTGCACCACCGGTTCGGCGGGTTTGCTGTTGCCCGCCCATTTCAGGCCCGCCCTGTCCTGTCCCGCCCCGGCGGCGAGCATGCCGCACAGCGCGAGCAGCAGCACTGCGATTTCCAGCAGCGTGTCGTAGCCGCGGAAGTTCAGCAGCACCGCCGTGACCGGGTGTTCAACGCCGCTCATCTGCATCTGCGCCATCACCTTTGCAGGCAGGCGCACAGCAGGAGGCGGCAGGTCGAGCAGCGCGGCAATCAGTGTGGCGGCGAACAGGCCGGCGCACAGGATGACGAACAAGCCGGGAATGCGCTTCATCGCTGGCCTTCCGGTTTATCGCGCGGTTTATCGCAGCGGCGCAGCGCGCCTATGGCATCGAGCAGCAGCGCGCCGGTGAGCCCCGCGCCGATAGCCGCTTCGGCAAGCGCGATGTCCGGCGCCGAAAGCCGTGCCCAGGCCAGCGTCATCATCAGCCCGAAGACGATGAACATCACCACGGCGCGACTGAGCGCGGGTGCGGTCAGCGTGCGCCAGGCGCTCCACAACAGAAGGCAGGCGAGCAGCAGGTCGAAGGCGAGGCCGGTGGTCATTTTTCCTCACGCCGCCACGGCGCGATGCCCAGGGCATCGGCGCGGTGCGCGATGGCGTAGCCGACCGCCGCGCTGGCCGCGAGCACCAGCGGCCAGATCAGCAGCAGCTTCAACGCGAGTGCCACGCTGTCCGCCTGCAAGGCCAGGCCCGCCAGCACGCAGCCCAAACCGAGGTTGTCCGCCTTGGCCAGCGCGTGCAACCGGGTATAGACATCGGGAAAACGCAGCAGCGCCACCGTGCCGGCAAAAAAGAAAAAAGCGCCAACGAGCAGCAGCAATGCGCTGGCGACTTCGAGTGCGCTATTCACGCATCATCCTTTTCGCGTTGCCAGGCGCGGCTGGCGAAGGTGACACCGCTGATGGCGGCGAGCAAAGCCAGCGTCAGCGCGACATCGAGCAGCGCCATGACGCCGCCCGCATGGGCGAGCAATACCAGTATCCCTACTCCGGTGGTGCCGAACAGCAGCGCGGCGAGCATCCGGTCCGCTATCGTCGGCCCGCGCGCCGCGCGCACCAGTGCGACCGCCAGATTGGCAAGCAGGAACAGCGCGATGGGTAGTTCCAGACCGGTCATGCAGCACCTTTGCTTCCAAACATCCGCGCGATATGCGCTTCCATCGCCCTGACCACGGTGGTGACGGGCAAACGCTCATCCAGCACATGCAAGCGCAGGCGGTCATTCGACAGGCAGATGCCGACAGTGCCGGGCATCAGCCCCAGCACACAGGCCAGCAAAACGCGAGGCAAGCCCGGCGGCAGAACCAGAGGCAATTCGATCACCGTCGGCCGCAGGTCGAGCCGCCCGCGCAAAGCTATCGCCGCAACCTGCACGCCGCCCTTTACTGATTGCCAGACGAAAAAACCGAGGAAGCCGAACAAGCCGCCGGGCGAAACGCTGTTCTTTCCCGGTGGCAACATGACGAGACTGACGCCGGTCGCCGTAGTGGCAGCGACCAACCCCATCCCCCAGGCATCCTGCCGTCCTTCGACGGCAATCCACCAGAGCAGCCCGAACAGGATGCCGCGCTGCAGAAGCGCACCGGTCATATTCTTTCTTCCATTTCCGGCTCTGCCGTTGCGAAAGGCGGTGGTGTTCTGGACGGGGGGACAATCATTCCTGGTTGCATGGCAATGCCTCCTGTTGTTTTACATGACGAACGGGCTTGCAGTCGAAATCGAAGTGGCAGAACACGTCGATCACATCATCCTCCCCGGATCGGGTGGCGACGGAGATGCGCGGCGTCAGCGACGTGGCTCAGTTTAACCACTCCGGCCGCTGCCGTCAGCCCCTGCTCGCAACTGGAACAGGTGCGTGCTGACAGACGCTTGCCAAGGATCGAAGTCTGGCCGGTGAGCGGATTATTGTTGAGACTGCGCGTGTGATAGAGGAGCGCTTCGTCATGGAATTTGAGCCGGTTGGTCGTGACCGGAATTATTACATATACTGTGTTCGACGCACCCGAAGGTTGCACTTGGGCAGATGGTGCGGGTATTCAGGAGTCTTGCGGCACGGGATTGTTCATTGCTCTGCGAAATTTAGATTGACCACAGCCCTTTTGGCACGCGATACTGAAAAAGGCAGCTTGAGTTTTTATTCTTTGGCTCCCGCCAGCAGGGACGAGCCACAAGAAGCGAACGCAATACCTTGTCAGCCTGGACTCAATTGGGGCGCGCCATGTACGAAGGCGCAAGCTGAAATTCTAGCGCCAAAAAATATCATTCAATATGAACTGGCTGGCTCATCGACGGGCCGCTTAATTTAAGGAGGAAATCATCGGCAAACTGCTCGCCGTCAGCGCGTTCGTCGCGCTGTATTCGTTTTGGCTCCTGCTGTCCGGCTTTTTTACCCCGTTCTTCATGATCGCCGGAGCCGGCAGTTCGCTGGCCGTGTTGTTGATCGCACACCGCATGGATGTTGTCGACCGCGAGGGACATCCGGTGCATCTGGGTTGGCGTGCGCTTCTGTTCTACTGGCCATGGCTGGCGTGGGAGATCGCCAAGTCGGCGTGGGACGTTACCCGGCGCGTGCTGCATCCCGCTCTGCCGATCTCGCCGACCCTGACGCACTTTCACCCCAGCCAGAATACTCCGCTGGGGCTGACGATCCATGCCAATTCGATCACGCTCACGCCGGGTACCATCACCATCGAAGCC
>JBFKMJ010000234.1:0-2988 GCA_041629915.1 Gallionella sp. | reverse complement strand
GCCATGACCAGTACGGTTGGCAGCCTGCCGGTGACCGGCCTGCGCCTGCACTACGGCCAGGCATCGATCATCACGCCATCGGACTTTCCTTTTGCACGCGACGGTATCGCGGCCGAAGGCGTGATCAACGAGGAACAGATTGTGGTGGCTGACGTCGATCTCGCCCTGCTTGACGAGAATCGTATCAAGGGTACGACCATACCGCTGCTGGACAAACGCAATGACTTTTATGGCATGCAGCCCGTCACGGTGGTCACCGGGTGAACCGGGCCTTGATTTGCCCCTTGCGGATAGAAATTTGGGTTGAGTAACACCCCTGTTAGGGGTTAGAATGCCGCACTTTTTCCCTGGAGAGCAAAACCAATGGCAATTACCGCTGCGCAGAAAGCGCAAATCGTTACCGACTTTCAACGGGTCCAGAGCGATACGGGTTCCCCCGAAGTGCAAGTGGCACTGATTACCGCACGCATCACCTATCTGACTGAGCATTTCAAGAGCAATGCCAAGGATCACCATTCCCGGCGCGGTCTGTTGCGTCTGGTCAGCCGCCGCCGCAAGCTGCTCGACTACCTGAAGAGCAAGGATGACGCCGCCTATCGCACGCTGATTCAACGCCTGGAAATCCGCAAGTAAATTCTGAATTCAGTGGGTCGCTTTTGCGACCCACGTCATTTTGTCCGTTCTATTTTAACGTGGCGCGCTACGCGCCATTTCACGCACAGAGAGGTCTATCTTGGGTCACTATAAGAAAACATTAGCGTACGGTAACCATCAACTCACCCTGGAGACGGGTGAAATTGCCCGCCAGGCAAGCGGTGCGGTGATGGTCAGTCTGGACGACACTGTGGTGCTGGTCACCGTGGTGGGCAAGAAGGACGCGAAGCCGGATCAGGACTTCTTTCCATTGACTGTCGATTATCAGGAAAAAACCTATGCGGCGGGCAAGATTCCCGGCGGTTTTTTCAAGCGCGAAGGCCGTCCGAGCGAAAAGGAAACGCTGACTTGCCGTCTGATTGACCGTCCGTTGCGCCCGCTGTTTCCGGAAGGCTTTTACAACGAAGTGCAAATCATCGCTACGGTGTTGTCATCGGATAGCGAGATCGATTCCGATATTCCTGCTTTGATCGGCGCATCTGCCGCGCTGGCATTATCCGGCATTCCCTTTGACGGCCCGGTAGCTGCGGCGCGCGTCGGTTATGTCGACGGCCAATACCTGCTCAACCCGACCAAGACAGAACTTGCAACTTCACAACTGGATCTGGTTGTCGCCGGCACCGATCGCGCAGTGCAGATGGTGGAATCCGAAGCGCAACAATTGTCTGAAGAAGTCATGCTGGGCGCGGTGATGTTTGGTCATGAGCAGATGCAAGTGGTGATTCAGGCAATCGATGAAATGGCTGATGCTGTCGGTGCGCCGGCTTGGGACTGGACGGCACCTGCCAAGGACGAGGCACTGATCGCCAGAGTCGCCGAACTGGCCGACGCGGAACTGCAGCAAGCCTATGCGATCCGTTCCAAGCAGGCTCGCACCGATGCGGTGGCGGCGATACGCGACAAGGTGATGGCGGCTGTCATCACGCCGGAATCGGCTCCCGGCCAGAAAAATCACGTCAGCGATCTGTTCAGCGCGCTTGAAGCCAAGATTGTGCGCGGGCAGATATTGAGCGGTGAGCCGCGTATTGACGGTCGCGATACGCGTACCGTGCGCCCGATCACTATTCGCGACGGTGTATTGCCGCGCACCCATGGTTCTTCGCTATTTACCCGCGGCGAAACGCAAGCCATCGTGGTAGCGACCCTGGGCAGTATGCGTGATGCGCAAAAAATAGATGCGCTGCAAGGCGAATATACCGATCGCTTCATGCTGCACTACAACTTCCCGCCGTATTCCACCGGAGAGACCGGCCGTGTTGGTACGCCCAAGCGTCGTGAAATTGGCCATGGCCGTTTGGCCAAGCGCGCGCTGGTTTCCGTGCTGCCCAGTGAAGAAGATTTTGGCTATGCGATTCGTGTGGTCTCGGAAATCACCGAATCCAATGGCTCCAGCTCAATGGCATCGGTATGTGGCGGTTGCTTGGCTATGCTGGATGCAGGTGTGCCGCTCAAGGCACATGTTGCGGGCATCGCCATGGGGTTGATCAAGGAAGGTAACCGTTTTGCGGTATTGACCGACATCCTCGGCGATGAGGATCATCTGGGTGACATGGACTTCAAGGTGGCAGGCAGTGAAGCTGGCGTGACTGCGTTGCAAATGGATATCAAGATTAACGGTATCACCCGCGACATCATGCAGGCTGCTTTAACACAGGCACGCGAAGGGCGTATGCACATCCTCGGTCTGATGAAGCAGGCGATGCCGCAGGCACGCACCGAGGTGTCCGATTTCGCGCCACGCATGATCAAGATGAAAATCAACCCGGAGAAAATCCGTGACGTGATTGGCAAGGGCGGTGCGGTCATTCGCGCCCTGACCGAGGAAACCGGCACGACGATTGACATAGATGATACGGGCAACATCACCATCTCTTGCGTCAGTGGTGAAGCGGGTGAATTGGCCAGGAAGCGTATCGAGGATATCGTGGCAGACGTTGAAGTCGGCAAGGTATATGAGGGTCCTGTGGTCAAGCTGCTCGACTTCGGTGCATTGGTGAATGTATTGCCGGGCAAGGATGGTCTGCTGCATATCTCCCAGATTGCCCATGAGCGCGTTAATGCCGTGTCGGATCACCTGAAGGAAGGCCAGATCGTCAAGGTCAAGGTGCTCGAGGTTGACGACAAGGGACGCATGAAGCTGAGCATGAAGGTGTTGTTGCCCGTTCCGGAGGCTGCCCCGGCTCCATCGGTTGCCGCTGAATAATTCAGTTCATTACAAAAAGCCCCGCCAGAACTGGCGGGGCTTTTTGTTTATTGGCTCCGACATAACCTGATGATTCATCCTTCGGGTACGAGAGTCTCCGCCGAAACCAAATGGCAAAATGTTATTTAATG
>JBFKMJ010000233.1:0-2999 GCA_041629915.1 Gallionella sp. | reverse complement strand
GGTGGCGCCCGGACCGGAAGTGGCACAGCACACGCCGATCCTGCCGGTTTCGCGCGCATAACCGTCGGCCATGAAAGCGGCCCCTGTCTCATGGCGCGCGACGACCGGACGCGGCCCGCCGCGCCTGGCGCTGCGCGCAAGAGCGTTGTACAACGGCTCGATAGCGCCTCCGGGCACGCCGAATACAAATTCGACGCCGATCCGCTCCAGATAGGCGACCAGCAGGTCGGCCGCTTCCAACGGCTGCGCTGATGCTTCGATATCTCTTTCTTGGTGTATTCTTTTCACGTACTCATCCAGCTCCGGCATCGCGCCACTATTTGGCGCTTCTCATTTTTTGAATGACCAGTTTCTTGGAGTTCCGCTGGCGATTATCGTTCGCTTCCTGGTATCCGGCCGATCACCTTCCAGCCCGGCATGTTTCATCCCGCTGTCCGGACCTGTTCATGGCGTTACAGCTGATTATTGAAATAACATTTACCCACGGATTGCGCAGGATAAAACAAAGGGTTATCGAATCGATAAGAGTAATCTATGTGAGTAAGGCTATAATTATTATAGTTTTTCAAAAAACCTGCGCAAATCTGCATAAACTGCGGGTTGAACAAGGCTTCCGGATTGCTCAGGGTGCCTGCCGGTTATTGTCAGCAGCCTGCGTTTCGAGCACCAGTTGTTCAAATTGCTCCACCGGCAAGGGACGACTGAAGTAATAGCCCTGTATTTCGTCGCACTTACGCTCTTGCAGGAATTCCAATTGTACCGCCGTTTCCACCCCCTCGGCGACAATGTGCAGCCCGAGACTGCGTGCCATTGCAACAATGGCCTCGACTATGGCAGCCCCGTCGCGACTATCCGGCAGCTCGCTGACAAAGGAACGGTCGATTTTCAGGATATCCACCGGCAGACGTTTCAGGTAACTCAATGAAGAATAACCCGTGCCAAAATCATCAATGGCGATGCGTATACCCAGCGCATTAAGCGCCTGCAGGGTTTCAATATTTTCCTCGACGTGCGCCATGAGGGTGGACTCCGTCAACTCCAGCTCCAGGTGACGGGGATCAAACCCGCTGTCGCGCAGAATCTGCATGACTTTTCCGGCAAAATCGGGCTGCCTGAATTGCCGGGCAGAAACATTGGCCGCCAGGGACAAGGGAGGAAACCCGGCTTGCTGCCAGGCTCTTCCCTGTGCGGCAACCTGTTTCAGCACCCATTCGCCGATGGGCAGGATCAACCCGGTTTCCTCGGCCAACGGAATAAACAGTCCCGGCGAAACCATGCCCAGCTCGGGATGACTCCAGCGGATCAGCGCTTCCGCCCCGACGATTGCGCCTTCCGGCATCGCGTAACGCGGCTGATAATAGAGCTCGAATTCGCCCCGCTTCAGCGCATGCCGCATGCTGGCTTCCATGGCCAGCCGCTCGAAAGAACGCGCATTCATGCTGGCATGGTAATACTGGTAATTGTTGCGCCCTTCTTCCTTGGCGCGATACATGGCGATATCGGCATGCCTCATCAATGTCTCGGTATTCGTTCCGTCCATCGGATAATAGCTGATGCCGATACTGGCACTGATGTGCAACTCGTGCCCCTGCAGGACGATCGGGAAAGCGAGCGTGTTCAACAACTTTTGCGCCACCCGCTGCGTATCCTTCTCATCATTCAGCTCGGGCAGCAATACCACGAATTCATCGCCACCCAGACGCGACACCGTATCGCCCTGGCGGATGCAATCGGTCAGGCGCGCCGCGACCTCCTGCAGCAACATGTCCCCCGCGCCATGCCCAAGTGTGTCATTGATATTCTTGAAGCGGTCCAGGTCGAGAAACATCACCGCGGCCTTGCTGTCGGCACGCTGCGCATTGATTAGCGCCTGGCCAAGGCGGTCGTTGAAAAGCACGCGGTTGGGCAGGTTGGTGAGCGCGTCGTAATGGGCCAGATAGCGCACATGCTCCTGTATCTGCTTGTGCTCGGTGATGTCTGCAAAAATTGCCACGTAATGGGTGAGCTCACCACGATCATTTTTTACCGTATTGACCGTCAGCAGTTCGGCATAGATTTCGCCGTTTTTTCGCCGATTCCACACCTCGCCACTCCATCGCCCTGCCTCCCGCAGGTCACGCCACATCGCCTGATAAAACTTGGCATCATGCTTGCCTGAACTCAGTATCTTCGGATTCCGGCCGGCCACCTCATCGGCGGAATAGCCGGTAATCTCACAGAAAGCCGCATTGACCGAAACGATGCGGTTCTCGCTATCCGCAATAAGAATGGCATCCGACGAGACATTGAAGACCGTGGTTGCAAGCTGCCTCTCCAGACTGGCCTTGACGCTCCATGCACTCTTCTGTATCGCCTGCAGCAATAATTCGGTATTGATCGGCTTGATGACATACTTGTCGATGCCCAGGTCAATCGCCTTGAGGAAGAATTCCGTTTCATTGAATGCCGTGGTGACAATGATCGGCACAGACGGGCTCTCCCGCTGAATCAATTCGGCCATTTTCAGCCCATCCATCACGGGCATCATGATGTCTGTCACCACCACCTCCGGGCGATGCTGGCGCCACATCTCCAGCCCCTCCTGGCCGTTCGCAGCGGTATACAGCGTCCCCACCCGCCGCCGGAGAAACTCCGACAGATGCCTGCGAATATCGGCATCATCCTCGACATACAGCACAGCAATGTTTTTCAACAGGCCGGCAGCGCCCCTTCCCGATGTGGAAGCGGGTGCATCTCCTTTCCAGGAGCCTTTCTGTTGTGGCAAATCATCCATTGCGTGCATCTTTATTCAGAGACCGGAAGGGACTGATTTTACTACTTTTCTGGCAGCAATGGAAATTCAGGGGACTTTCCGTCAACAACCCCGACAGCGCTTACTTTCCGGCCACGGTCATGCCTTCTACCATGATGGACCCGCATTGGCGCGAACCCTGCACCAGCACATCGCTGCCGACTGCGACGATGTTGCGGAACATGTCCCTGAGATTGCCTGCAATGGT
>JBFKMJ010000232.1:0-3036 GCA_041629915.1 Gallionella sp. | reverse complement strand
TCCGCGCGATCCGTCAGCGCAAGAAGGAAACCGTCAATATTCTGACGCACTGCAACGCCGGCTGGCTCGCGACGGTGGACTGGGGCACGGCGCTGGCGCCGATATATAAAGCATTCGACGCGGGCATCCCGCTGCATGTGTGGGTGGACGAAACCCGTCCGCGCAATCAGGGTGCCAGCCTCACCGCATGGGAACTCGGCCAGCACGGCGTGCCGCATACCGTGATTGTGGACACCGCCGGCGGGCACCTGATGCAGCATGGCAGGGTGGACATTGCCATCGTAGGCTGCGACCGCGTCACCGCGCGCGGCGACGTATGCAACAAGATCGGCACTTACCTCAAGGCATTGGCGGCGCACGACAACGGCGTGCCGTTCTACGTCGCGCTGCCCACGCCGACCATCGACTGGACATTGCAGGATGGCGTGAAGGAAATCCCCATCGAGGAGCGCGCTCAGGAAGAGGTGACGCATATCGCCGGGCTGGGCGACGACGGCCAGGTGCGCACCGTTCAGGTTACCCCGCAGGGTTCGCATGCGGCCAACTACGGTTTCGACGTGACGCCGGCGCGACTGGTGACCAGGCTAATCACCGAGCGCGGCGTGGTGAAGGCGGATGCGGTGGCGATGCGTGCGTTGAGGTAGGGGCCCGGCGCGCTCATTCCTTCCCCCTTGCAGGGGGAAGGTTAGGATGGGGGTAGAAGAGTAAGGACTAAAGCGAAAGCAAAGCTTCTACCCCCTCCCTAGCCCTCCCCCTGCAAGGGGGAGGGGATGGCAGGCGAGGGTCTTCGGATTACATATAAACATTTCAGGAATAACAATGGAAAACCTCTGGAACGATACCGAAGCAGGTAAGCAGCAGGGCATCCTTGCGGAGCGCGTTTATTCGTCGCGCCTGCTCGGTGCGAATCCGGATTTGGTGCTGCACGGCGGCGGCAACACCTCGGTGAAGGGCGTCAGCAGGAACATCTTTGGTGAGGAAGTGGAAACGCTGTTCGTCAAAGGCAGCGGCTCCGACCTTGCCACTATCGAGGCCAAGGACTTCGTTGCGGTGCGCATGGACGCGATGCTGAAACTGTCGCGTCTGGAAAAGCTGTCGGATCTCGATATGGCGCGCGAACTCAAGCTGGCTTCGCTCGACCCGAATGCACCCGCGCCGTCGGTCGAGGCGATATTGCATGCGCTGATCCCGCATCGTTTTGTCGACCATACCCATGCCGACGCGATCGTCACGCTCACCAACACGCCGGATGGCGAGGCGCGCATCCGCGAGCTATTCGGCGACGAGGTCATCGTGCTGCCTTACGTGATGCCCGGTTTCGATCTCGCCAAGCTGTGCGCCGAAGTGTTTCCCGCGCAGGCCACACCGCGCACCGTCGGCATGGTGCTGATGAATCACGGCATCTTCAGCTTCGGCGACAGCGCGAAGCAATCCTACGAGCGCATGATAGCCCTGGTCGGCCGCGCCGAGAATTACCTGAACCGGAACGCGCCGCTTGCCCCGGCAACCGGGATTGCGGCAAATGCCGACTGGCTGGAAATGCCGAAATTGAGAAAGACGGTATCTGCGGTCGCCGGATTCCCGCTGCTGTTGCGTAGCAATACCGATAGTGCCACGCTGGCCTTTGCGCGCCATCCGGACGTCGCGGAAATTTCGCAGCGCGGCCCGGCCACGCCGGATCACATCATCCGCACCAAGCGCCTGCCTATGCTCGGACGCGATGTTGACGCCTATGCGCAGGCGTACAAGAATTATTTCGGGAAAAATTCCAAACTGGCCAAGGCTCCCCTGACGATGCTCGACCCCGCGCCGCGCGTGGTCATTGATCCGGAGTTCGGGTTGGTCAGCGCCGGCAGGTCGGCGCGCGACACGCAAATCATCGAGGATATTTATTTGCATACGCAGGACATCATCCTGCGCGGCGAAATGCTCGGCGGCTATCGGGCATTGGGCGAGGCGGATCTGTTCAGCATGGAATACTGGGACCTGGAGCAGGCCAAGCTGAAAAAAGCCGGCGCGCCGAAGGCGTTCGCCGGCGAAGTCGCGCTGGTGACCGGTGCGGCCTCCGGCATCGGCAAGGCCTGTGTGCACTCATTTCTGAGTCGCGGTGCGGCTGTAGTGGGGGTGGATATCAATCCTGCGGTGGAGTCCCTGCACGGCGCACGTGCGGACTATCTGGGTATCGTCGCGGACATGACTGCGGCGAATGCGATCAGGGAAATTATCGAGCAGACCATCCGCCACTACGGCGGACTGGACATGCTGGTGCTGAATGCCGGCATTTTTCCTGGCGGCAAGAAGATCGGTGCGCTTGGAGACGACGAATGGCGCAAGGTGATGGCGATCAATCTGGACGCCAACCTGGCGATCATGCGCGAAGCGCACCCGTTGCTGAAGGTGGCGCCGAAGTATGGCCGGGTGGTGGTGATCGGTTCGAAGAATGTCCCGGCGCCGGGACCGGGCGCGGCGGCCTATTCCGCGTCGAAGGCGGGGCTGACACAGCTTGCCCGCGTCGCTGCGCTGGAGTGGGGAGCGGACGCGATTCGCATCAACCTGGTTCACCCGAACGCGGTGTTCGATACCGGCATCTGGACGCCAGAGGTGCTGGCACAACGCGCCGCTCATTACGGCATGACAGTCGATGAATACAAGCGCAACAATGTGTTGCATGAGGAGGTCAGCAGCAGGGATGTGGCGGAACTTACCGCAGAAATGTGCAGCGCGCTGTTTGCAAAAATTACCGGCGCGCAAATCCCGATTGATGGCGGTAATGAGCGGGTGATATGAGACATGTTTTCAGCAATCCGCTCAGCACCTGCTCAAGCGGCAGCTGAAAAAGTTGCTGCGCCAGTCGCTTTGCCTCTGGTACTTATTTAGCGATGCCTCGAATTCTTCAGCCGGCACCGGTTTTCTGAACAGGTACCCCTGAAAGATGTGGTAAGCCTGCCTGCTCAGAAAGTCATGCTGCCCCTCTGTCTCTACCCTCCTCGACGATCACGTTCAACTACAGTGCATCGGTCATCGCGATGACGGCCT
>JBFKMJ010000231.1:0-3054 GCA_041629915.1 Gallionella sp. | reverse complement strand
CGACTCGTTCTCATGTTGCGCCAGGTTCATCAGGGGTTGCAGGGTGAAGGGATTAAGCATGATGTTTTTCAGGATTCAGCCGTGAATAATGCGTTTAACTGCGCAATGCTGTCCTGGTAGGGTTCGCGCTGGAGCATGCCCTGTTTCAAAAAATGTTCCATCTGCGGGTAAAGCGCGATAGCCCCATCCAGTAACGGGTCGCTGCCTTTGATATAGGCGCCGACGCTGATCAAATCGCGGTTGCGTTGATAATGTGCATACATGTGCTTGAAGCGTTGCACGGCGGAAAGCTGATCCGGCGAAGCCAGATGTGGCATTACGCGGCTGATCGAGGCTTCGATGTCGATCGCCGGATAATGTCCCTGTTCGACCAGTCGCCGTGACAGCACAATGTGCCCGTCGAGAATGGCGCGCGCACTGTCTGCAATCGGGTCCTGTTGATCGTCGCCTTCGGTCAATACGGTGTAAAAGGCGGTAATCGAACCGCTGCCGTCCAGCCCGTTGCCGGCACGTTCCACCAGCTGCGGCAGCTTGGCAAAAACGGAAGGCGGATAGCCCTTGGTGGCGGGTGGTTCGCCTACCGCCAGCGCAATTTCGCGTTGCGCCATGGCAAAACGGGTCAGCGAATCCATGATCAGCAGCACATTTTTGCCTTGATCGCGGAAATATTCCGCAATCGCCGTGGCGTAGGCCGCACCCTGCAAACGCATCAGCGGCGAGGTATCTGCCGGCGTGGCGACCACCACCGAACGCGCCATGCCTTCCTTGCCAAGAATCTCGTTGATGAACTCCTTGACTTCGCGACCGCGCTCGCCGATCAATCCCACCACCGTGATGTCCGCGCTGGTATAACGCGCCATCATGCCGAGTAACACGCTCTTGCCGACGCCGCTGCCGGCAAACAGGCCCATGCGCTGGCCGCGTCCAACAGTCAGCATGCTGTTGATGGCGCGCACGCCGACATCCAGCACCGTATCAATCGAAGCGCGCTCAAGCGGATTGAAGGGGCGGCTTTGCAGTGGTGCAAATTCCGTATCCAGCAGCGGACCCAACTGATCGAGCGGCTTGCCGGTACCGTCCAGGACGCGCCCCAGCAACATGTTGCCGACCGGCAAATGCTTGGCTCGATCCGCAATACGGCGCGTCGGCCTGCGCTTGTTGCCCGTTGTCAGGACATGCCCAGGCTCGATCGGCATCACGCGCGCGCCGGGAACCAGCCCGTAAACATCATTTTCCGGCATCAGGAACAGCCTTTCGCCGGAAAAACCGACCACTTCAGCTTCGGCAATGCCGCCTGGCAGGCAGATTGCGCAGGTGCTGCCGACCGGCAACTTCAGGCCAACCGCCTCCATCACCAGACCGGTCACCTTGGTCAGATGGCCGCTCGGTGGCATTGAATTGCACTCGGCCACATATTCGCGCCCTTCATCGAGAAAGCCATGCCATCTGATTGAATGAGCGGAAGGTGTCATGTCAGCCATGATTGGTCCTGTCCTATCGATTCGACGATGCGTTTCCAGCGCGACTCCGCCGTGGCGTCCACCTGGCTGTGTGCGGTTTCTGCGCGACATCCCCCCCGCCTGATTTGCGGGTCGGTGACTATCTTCCATCCGGTGCCGGATAGCTGCTCTCCCATATGCTTGCGTATCAATTCAGCATCATCCGGATGCACGATCAGGTGGGCGTTCTGATTGAAATGCGGCAGGTTGCCGATGGCACTGCTGATGACATTCAGCATGATTTCAGGTTTTATCTGCAAGGTCTCGCCCACCATTTTGCGGGCAACCTCCAGCGACAAATCAAGCAACGATTGCGCTACTTGTTCATCCACCTGATTGAGTGCGCTCTGCAGATCCTGCAGCAGCGTGTGGATTTCCGTGGCCTCTTTTTGCGCCTGCTGGATTCCGGCGGCATAACCCTTTTCACGACCCTGTGCATAACCCTCGTCATGCGCCTGCTTGCGCAGCTTATCCAGCCCCAGGGTGGCGGCGAGTCCGGCATTCTTCTGATGAATGCGGGTGGGTTGCGTATCAAACGAGGCCAGCTCCCACCGCTCGAACGCGGTAAGCTGTTCCTTGGGGATAATGGTGCTAGACATAAGCTTCTTCGCCTTTCCCGCCTAACGCAATCTGCCCTTCATCGGACAAGCGGCGCACGGTTTTGAGAATTTCCTTCTGATTGGATTCCACTTCGCTGAGCCTGACCGGCCCCTTTGATTCGAGATCCTCCCGCATCATTTCGGCAGCACGCTGCGACATATTCTTGAATATCTTTTCGCGCAACTCCTCGCTGGCACCCTTGAGCGCGATAATGAGCGACTCCGACTGGATTTCGCGCAGAATGAGCTGGATGCCGCGATCATCAATTTGCGTGACATTCTCGAAGACAAACATCTTGTCCTCAATTTTCTGTGCCAAATCGGGGTCGTATTCGCGCACACTTTCCATCATTTCTCCTTCCAGTGTGCTTCCCATGAAATTGAGGATTTCTGCGGCCGTGCCCACACCACCCTGCAGGCTTTTTTTTGCGCTTCCACCGCCGGACATGAGTTTGCCCAGCACATCATTCAGCTCGCGCAATGCGACTGGCTGTATTCCATCCAGGGTGGAAATACGCAACAGCACATCGTTACGCGTGCGTTCGGTAAACATTTTCAGGACGCTGGCGGCCTGATCCGCTTCCAGATGCACCAGAATGGTTGCGATAATCTGCGGATGCTCGTTGCCGATCATTTCAGCCACTGCGCCCGGGTCCATCCATTTCAAACTTTCGATGCCGCTGGTATCGTTGCTGTGCATGATGCGATCCAGCAAACCCGCCGCCTTGTCGTCGCCCAGGGCCTTGGTCAGCATGCTGCGGATGTATGCGTTTGAATCCATGCCGACCGTTGTTTTGCTGGATGCTGAGGCGATAAGGTCATGGAACACATGGGCAATCTGTTCGCGGCTGAGATTTTTCAGCGTCATCATGGCCGCACTGATCTTTTGCACTTCCTTGGGTTCAAGATATTTCAGCACGCTGGCGGCCTCGCTCTCGCCGAGCGCCAGCAGAAAT
>JBFKMJ010000230.1:0-3110 GCA_041629915.1 Gallionella sp. | reverse complement strand
CGCCTCGCCGGATGCGCCCGCCCGCCCGGTGCGGCCGATGCGGTGCACATAATCCTCGGCATGCATCGGTAATTCGTAATTTACCACCAGCGGTAACTGATCGATATCGAGACCGCGCGCCGCCACATCGGTGGCCACCAGTGCAACGATGCTGCCGGCCTTGAATGCCTCCAGTGCCTTGATGCGCTCCAGCTGAGTCTTGTCGCCGTGAATGGCGTCGGCAGAAATGCCATCGCGCGCCAGCTTGCGCGCGACCTGCGCCGTACTGAGCTTGGTGCGCGCGAATACCAGCACCTGCCGGACGCCGCGTGAACGGATGATCTCGGTCAGGGCATGGAATTTATGGTCATGTTCGACCATATAGACCGATTGTTTGACACTCTCGTTTTCAGTCTTGATGCGTGCCGTTTCCACCGTGACCGGGAGCTGCAGAAAGTCCTGCGCCAGCTTTTTGATGCTGTCGGAGAAAGTGGCCGAAAACAACAGGGTCTGCCGCTGCTTCGGCAGCAGCGCGAGGATGCGCAGCAAATCCGGCATGAAGCCCATGTCCAGCATACGATCCGCCTCATCCAGAATCAATATCTGCACCTGGTTGAGCATCAGGTTGCGGCTCTCGACATGATCGAGCAGCCGCCCGGGCGTGGCCACCAGTATTTCCAGCCCCTTCATCAGTACCGGTTTCTGCGCCTTGATGTCGGTGCCGCCATAGACCACGGTCGAACGCAGTGGCACATGTTTCGAATAGGTGGTGACGCTCTCTCCGACCTGGATCGCCAGCTCCCGCGTGGGCGTAAGGATCAGCGCGCGAATCGGGTGACGGGCGGGCGAGGCGCTGGTGCTGGCAAAGGGCAGCAGGCGCTGCAACAGCGGCAGGGTGAATGCCGCCGTCTTGCCGGTGCCGGTCTGCGCCATCGCCATCAGGTCGCGGCCCGCCAGCACATGCGGGATGGCCTGTGCCTGTATCGGTGTCGGTTCGGTGTATCCGGATTCTTCGATGGCGCGCAGTATCAGCGGGTCGAGGTTGAGAGAGGAGAACAGGATTTTTTCGGTAATGGGATCGGTCATATAGGGGCGCATTGTACCGAATCGGAGTACATCTGGCATGTGGACATGCCGCCAGGCGTAAAAAAGGCACCCTGCGGTGCCTAATGGATGAGATGTTTTTCGAGTTGCAGGTCACTTTATCGCGCCGGCACGGTTTCGGTGGCTACCGCGGGCAGCGTTGCCACTGCCGGCTTCGACGCGAACCAGTAGCCGGTGGCCATAAACAGGGCGCCGGCGAGGGTGTTGCCGAGCGTCACCCACAGCAGGTTATGTGCCATGCCGGCGAGCGATACTGCTTCGCCGTGCTCGGCCAGCAAGGCGATGGAGAAAACCGTCATGTTGGCGATGCTGTGCTCGTAGCCGCTGGCGATGAAGGCGAACAGGCACCAGAAAATGATGCCGAGTTTGGCGGCGTCGCTGCTGGTGCGGGCGGTCATCCACAGCGCCAGGCAGACCAGCCAGTTGCACAGGATGGCGCGCGCAATCAGCTCGCCGGCGGGCGCATGCATTTTTGCCGCTGCCACTTTCTGCAGCAGTGCCGCGCCGTCGCCGAGCAGCACGCCGCCGCCGCCCGCGACGAAAACCAGCGCCAGCACGAAGGCGCCAAGGAGATTCCCGACCCAGCCCAGTGCCCACACGCGACCGAGATCGGCCATGCCGATACGGCCGCGCAGCCGGCCAATCGGCATGATCATGGTGTGGCCGGTATACAGTTCGGAGCCGGCAAACACGACCAGGGTCAGGGCGATGCCGAAGGAGGCGCCCATCACCAGTCGCTGCCATGCCGGGTCGATCGTGGCGCCGACGCTGAAGATGAGAATGATGCCCATGCCCACGTAGGCGCCGGCCATCATGGCGGCGACGACAAAGGCCGGCAGCGAAGCGCGCGCGGCGGCTGCCTTGCGGGCGGCGAGGGCGGCGAAGTGTTCAATGGTATCGAGGTACATGGCAGTTTTCCTTTCGAATAGGGTCAGTTGAGATTAAGGTAAACATCGCCCTTGTCCACCCGTGCGCGGTATTTGTGCGTGCAACCCGTGTCGGGTGCGGCGGCTTCGCCGGTGTCGAGATGGACGGTCGTGCCGTGCAGCGGGCAGGCAACGCGCCGGTCGAAGACGATGCCCTGCGACAGCGGCCCGCCCTTGTGCGGGCATTGATCCCGCAGCGCAAAAACCTCGTCCGAGCCATTGCGGAACACCGCGACATCGCCCTTGCCGGTTTGCACCACCCGTGAACCCAGCCTGGGTATTTCTTCAAGCGGGCATACTTTTATCCATTCGCTCATGGTCTTCTCCTGAATGTAATTTTTTCGATTGAAACCTGATGGGCACGAACTCCCGCGCTTCCGTACCGCGCACGCGTTCCTGCCACGGGTCTTTTTCATCACGTAACGCATCCTTGATGCGCTCATACAGAGCCAGGCGCCCTGCGGCATCCGCGACGATGCGCTTCTTCACGTAATCCATGCCGACGCGCTGTACCCAGTGCACGGTGCGGTCCAGATAGCGCGCCTCCTCGCGGTAGAGCTGGATGAAGGCGCCTGAATATTCCATCACCTCCTCCGCGCTCTTCACCTTGGCGAGGAACTGCGACACTTCCGCCTTGATGCCGCCATTGCCGGCGACGTAGATTTCCCATCCCGAATCGACGCCGACGATGCCGACATCCTTGATGGTGGCCTCGGCGCAGTTGCGCGGACAACCGGACACGGCAAGCTTGACCTTGTGCGGTGCCCACATGCGGTCGAGCGCCTTCTCCAGGGTGATGCCCAGACCGGTCGAATTCTGCACGCCGAAACGGCACCATTCCGAGCCGACGCAGGTCTTCACCGTGCGGATCGACTTGCCGTAAGCGAAGCCGGAGGGCATGTCGAGATCGGCCCAGACTTTTGGCAGATCCTCCTTCTTCACGCCCAGCATGTTGATACGCTGGCCGCCGGTGCACCTCACCTCACGGATGTCGTATTTTTCCACCACTTCGGCGATGCGCCTCAACTGTGCGGAGGTGGTCACCCCGCCGTAGATGCGCGGCAGGACCGAGTAGGTGCCGTCCTTCTGGATATTGGCGTG
>JBFKMJ010000229.1:0-3119 GCA_041629915.1 Gallionella sp. | reverse complement strand
GGGGGTGGCTTGTCTATTCACTCAGAGCGGCTTTCAGAAGGGAATGTCGTCATCGAAATCATCAAAGCTGCCTTTTGCCGCCGGCGCAGCCTTGGCAGGCGCCGGGGCGGCGCCGGATGAAGCGGCTGGCTTGTTCTCCACAACCTCAAAACTGCTGCTACCGGACGATCTGCCGCCCAGCATCTGCATACGGTCTGCGACGATCTCCGTGGTGTAACGATCCTGCCCTTCCTTATCCTGCCATTTGCGGGTTTGTATCCGCCCTTCCACATAAATTTGCGATCCTTTTTTCAGATACTCACCAACGACTTCGGCCTGCCTGCCAAAAAATGAAACGCGATGCCATTCTGTGCGTTCCTGCTTTTCGCCGCTTTTATCTTTCCAGGTATCTGTGGTTGCCAGGGTGATATTGGCTATCGCCTCACCGCTTGGCATATAACGCACATCAGGATCCTTGCCCAGATTACCGATCAAAATCGCCTTGTTCACCGATGCCATTTCACGCTCCTTGTAAAAGTTGTTCTACCTCTGACTCATCAAAACCATGCCTGTCCACCTTGAGACACACCATATTTTCCGCTGCCACCACGATTGCCTCGCGCACCCCGGAAATTCGCGCAAGACGCTGCCGCAACTCGGCCGCGGCCGCATCATCCATTTCAGGCAAATGATACAGCCTGGTATGCACTGCAGCCGGTGATTGCATCCCGGCTGCGACCGCCAGCCACAATAACAGCAATACCAGACCGAATACAAACACGGAATTGCCGCCGACATACTGCATCAACGCACCGCCTGCCGTCGCGCCAAAAAAGGCACCCAGAAACTGCACACTGCTGTACACACCCATTGCCGTTCCCCTGGCAGCCAGCGGCGCGACAATACTGATCAGCGCGGGCAGCTTCGCTTCCAGCACATTGAATGCGGTGAAAAATATCAGCAACGCGGCAACCACGCTCCAGGTGTTATGCGGCACAAAAACCAGCATGGCTTGCGCAAACGCCGCCAGCATGATTGAAAACATGAACACCTGTTTCGTCTTGGCCTTTTTTTCCGCGATGAAGATAAGCGGCAACATCAGCACGAAGGCTGCCAGCATCACCGGCAGATAGACTTTCCAGTGCTGTGACGCCTGCAATCCGCCGGCCTGAAGCAGGAACGGCACCTGCATGAACACCGACATCAGTATCGCGTGCACCGAAAAAATGCCGAAATTGAGACGCAGCAAATCCCTGTTGTGCAGCACTTCACCAAAGCGTTTGCCATTCGCCTCGGCATCGCTGTGAAAGCGCGTAATCACCGGATCCGGAACTACGAAGCGCACCACCAACAGTGCCAGCAGAGCCAGCACGCCGGTCAGCGCGAAGATGCCGGGCACGCCGATCATGCCGTCGAGCAGCGGCGACAATATCAGCGACAGCGAAAAAGTGGCGCCGATGGTCATGCCGATAATCGCCATCGTCCGGATGCGCACTTCCTCGCGAGTCAGATCGGCGGCGAGCGCCATGACCGCGGCATTCAATGCACCCGCCCCTTGCACCACGCGCCCGATGATGATCCAGTAAATATTGTCCGCCGACGCGGCGATGAAACTGCCCAGCGCAAACAGCAACAGGCTGATGTATATCACCGGCTTGCGCCCATAGTGATCGGACATCCAGCCGGCGGGGATTTGCAGAATCGCCTGGGTCAGGCCGTAGGCGCCAAGCGCAATTCCCATCAGCAGGTGGCTTTCGCCGCCGGGCAGATGTTCGGCATACAGCACGAAGACCGGAAGAATGATAAACAGTCCCAGCATACGCAGACCGTAAATGCTCGCCAACCCAATACTGGCGCGACGTTCAAGGGGGGACATGGAAACAGGCAAAGCAGACATAAACCAGCGGTGGATTTTGGAAAGGGCGTATCTTAACAGAGCACCAGACCATCCGCGGCATGCTCAACAGTCCCAATACGGTGTAAAGTTGCGGTAAGACCATGAGCCAATCCCTGAACAACGCCATCCGTCAGGCCGAGCAGGTCATCCTCGGCAAGCCGCAGCAGATCCGCCTCGCGCTGGCCTGCCTGCTGGCGCGCGGCCACCTGCTCATCGAGGACATGCCGGGTGTTGGCAAGACCACGCTGGCGCATGTGCTGGCACGCACACTGGGCATGCAGTTCCAGCGCATCCAGTTTACCAGCGACCTGTTGCCCGCCGACATCCTGGGTGTATCGGTATACCAGCGCGACAACGGCAAGTTCGAATTCCATCCCGGCCCGATCTTCGCGCAGATGATTCTCGCCGACGAAGTGAACCGCGCCACGCCCAAGGCGCAGAGTGCGCTGCTGGAAGCGATGGAAGAACAGCAAGTCACCATCGAAGGCACGACGCGTCCGTTACCCGCGCCGTTCTTCGTTATCGCCACACAAAACCCGGCACATCAGGTTGGCACTTTTCCGCTGCCGGAATCGCAGCTTGACCGCTTCCTGATGCGCATCCAGATGGGTTACCCGGACACCAAGGCGGAGCGCGGCCTGCTGTCCGGCGTGGACCGGCGCGAAATCGTCGCCGGACTCAAGCCGCAGATGGAAAGCGCCGAACTGCTCGCGTTGCAGCAGCGCGTCAAGCAGGTGTTCGCTTCCCCCGCGCTGCTCGACTACATCCAGTCCATCCTGCGCCATACGCGCGAAGCGTCACGCTACACCCACGGCCTCAGCCCGCGCGCCGGACTGTCGCTGCTATCTGCCGCGCGCGCCTGGGCCTTGCTCGACGAGCGCGAGGCGGTCATCCCGGAAGATGTGCAGGCGGTCCTGCCCGGCGTGGTCAGCCACCGTCTGCAGGCCATCGGCGAACGCTCCAGCCAGAGCAGCGACGCGCTGGCGCGCGAACTGATCGAGGCAGTGGCGATTCCGTGACGGGCATGACAATGAAAATTGCCATGCCCGTTCCCTCACCTCAATCCTCTCCCGCAAGCGGGAGAGGAGGCGAACGAATCGCTACGCGAGATTTTCGTTAACCCTCCGTGCTGACTGCACTCAAATCCCGTGTCCGCATCTGGCTGTTCCGCCCGAAGATTGAAAGCGGAACCCTTACCCTCACCCAGCGCCGCATCTTCATCCTGCCCACCCGGCAGGGCCTG
>JBFKMJ010000228.1:0-3125 GCA_041629915.1 Gallionella sp. | reverse complement strand
TGCGCATCGGCGTTGTGACTCACCAGAATCTGATTGCTGCTGTAGTCGTAGAGCAGATAGGACCTGGCCGCCAGAACCGGGGCGGCGGGCGTTGGCGGCGGCAATGCATGGGCCGCGGCGGTGAACAATAAACTGACGAGCAGGAATACGATATTCATCCAAAACAATCCCGGATACTTTGATTCGGTTGGGTTAGCCACTGTTGCGCAACCCGGCGGCGATCCCGTTGATGCTGAGATGAATCGCGCGTTTCACCCTCACATCATCGTCCCCGGCACGATGACGCTCCAGCAAGGCGACCTGCAGGTGGTTGAGCGGGTCGATGTACGGCAGGCGGGTCAGCAGGCTGCGCGCGAACGCCGGGTTGTCCTGCAGCAGCGTAGCCTTGCCGGTCACGGCAAACAGCATTTCCACGGTATCTTCCCATTCGCTTTCGATCGCGTCAAAAATCCGCGCGCGCAAAGCCGCGTCTTCCACCAGTTCGGCATAGCGCGAGGCGATGCCCATGTCGGTCTTGGACAGCACCATGTCCATATTGGACATCAGGCCGCGGAAAAACGGCCAGTTCCGGTACATCCCCTGCAGCTGCGCCAGCCCGGCCTTGCCTTCGCGCGCGACGAATTGCTTCACCGCGCTGCCGTAACCGAACCAGCCCGGCAACAGCGTGCGGCTCTGCCCCCAGCTGAATCCCCACGGGATGGCGCGCAAATCCTCGATGCGTCCGGATGCCTTGCGTGCCGCGGGGCGGCTGCCGATGTTGAGCTCGGCGATTTCATGGATCGGTGTGGCCGCAAAAAAATAATCGTTGAAGCCCGGCGTCTCGTACACCAGCCTGCGGTAAGCGGCAAAGGCATCGCTGCTCAATGCTTCCATGATGCGGTGATATTCCGGCATGGCGCTGTCTGCGCCGTGATGATGCAGCAGCGTGGCTTCCAGGGTCGCGGCGATCAGTGTTTCCAGATTGCGCCGGCCGATTTCCGGATTGGAATATTTGCTGGCGATCACTTCGCCCTGCTCGGTAATGCGTATCTGCCCGTTCACACTGCCCGGCGGTTGCGCGAGTATCGCGTCGTAGCTGGGGCCGCCGCCACGGCCGACAGTACCACCGCGCCCGTGGAACAGGCGCAGCTCGATGCCGTATCTGGCGAACACCTGCACCAGATCCAGTTCGGCCTTGTACAGTTCCCAGTTGGCGGTGAGATAACCGCCATCCTTGTTGCTGTCGGAGTAGCCGAGCATCACCTCCTGCGTATTGCCGCGGCTGGCCAGCAGCTTGCGGTAATAGGGCAGCGAAAACAGCTCATCCATGATGACAGCGCAGCCGCGCAGGTCTTCGATGGTCTCGAACAGCGGAATGATGTTGACGTGCAGGACGGGACTCTCGCCGCCTTCCAGCAGCCCGACCTGTTGCAGCATCAGGGCGACCTCCAGCATGTCGCTCACCGCATCGGTCTTGGAGATGATATAGCTCGGCAGCGCCTCATGGCCGTAGCGCTGGTGGATCTGCGCGGCGGCCTGCAGGATGCGCAACTCGCTGGTTGTGCCGGGGGTGTATTGCTCAAGTCCGGCGAGCAGCGGCTGGCTGGCCTGCAAGGCGGCCAGCAACACCTCGCGGCGCGGCGCCTCGCCCAGCTCCTTATAGCCTGCCTCATGCGCACTGTTCAGAAACAGCTCGGTCACGGTCTGCGCGTGAACCGCGCTGTGCTGGCGCATGTCCAGCGGCGCCAGATGAAAACCGAACACCTCGGCAGCACGGCGCAGATTGGCAAGCCGTCCGCGCGCCAGATGTACCGCGCCATGGCTGAGCAGCGAGCCGATCAGCACATCCAGATCCGCGATGAATTCCCGCGGCGTCGCATAAGGCAGCTCATCCCTGCCCGGCGGCGGCGTGTGCGAGATTTCAAGACCAAGCTGTCCGGCGGTAGCGGACAGGCGCGAATAGACCAGGTTCAGCGCACGGCGATAGTGCTCGTCGGCGCGTGCAGCTTCCCGGTCCGGCGAGGCGTCGGAAAGTTGGCGCAATGCGTCGCTGATCTCCACCAGATGATCGGTCAGGCTCAGGCGCCGGCTCAGCACAAAGATTTCGTTCAGATAATGTTCGAGCACCAGCGCGGAATGCTGGTGCACCGCGTCCAGCATGGCATCGTGAGTGACGAACGGATTGCCGTCGCGGTCACCGCCGATCCAGCTGCCGACGCGCAGCAGCGGCGGAACGCGAATGTCCTTGCCGAAGCGCGCCTGCAATTGCGTTTCCAGGTTGGCGTAGATCTTCGGAATTTCATTGAGAAAGGTGTAGCGGTAGTACTCCAGCCCATTATTGATTTCATCGCGTACGGTCAGTCCGGCGGTACGCAACATCCGGGTCTGCCACAGCAGCAGCACGAAGCGACGCAGGGCCGCCTCGTTCTCCGCGAGCTCATCCGGTGTCATGTCCACGCGGTCACGCTGGGTCAACAGGCTGGAAATGATCAACTGGCAATCAAGGATACTCTTGCGCTGCACCTCGGTGGGGTGCGCAGTCAGCACCGGCGAAATCAGCGCGCTATCGAGAAAGGCCTGCATCGTCTCCTTGCTGACATGCTTTTTTTCGACGCGCTCCAGCGCCAGCAGCAGACTGCCGTCCCGCGGCGCGTTTCCTGCCTTGAGATGAACACGGTGGCGCCGGTTGTGATGCATGTCTTCGGCAATGTTGGAGAGCTGCGAGAAATAACTGAAGGCGCGCACCACGACCAGTGTTTCAGCGGGCGACAGCGCATCCAGCATACTCTCGAGCTGTTCACCATCGCGATCATCCTGGGTCTTGCGAAAACGGATCGCCGCGCGCCGCACGTTTTCGATCAACTGGAAGGACGCTTCGCCCTCCTGCTCGCGCAAGGTGTCGCCGAAAATGCGACCGAGCAGGCGCACATCCTCGCGAAATGGCAAGTTCTTGCTGGAAATATCAGCGGGAGCGGAAATCAGGGTCATCACATTCACCACAAAGCGCCTCATGTTAGAATGCGCCGCGCATCATCAACAAGATTCAGGAAACCCAATGAGCACACCAGTTTTCCCTTCCCGATTAGTGATTGCCTCACGCGAAAGCGCGCTGGCCATGTGGCAAGCCGAACATATCAGAGACAGGT